>JBGCDY010000723.1:0-5888 GCA_045105835.1 Chitinophagales bacterium | reverse complement strand
GGGTTACACTATATTCCTGTTTAATGCGGAGACCTATAAGAGGTGAGTAACCAATATACTAATCACCAATCACTATATCAATGTCTTAGCGTCACCATCCAATTACCTGGAGATTCGAGAACAAATTCAACCACTACATCGACATTGGTTTGAGAGAGTAGGGTAGAGGTTTTGTAGTTGAGTTTCATATGAATCGGAAATTGTGGGTCTCGAACAGTGATTCGGTTGTTGCCATCTTTTTCTAACACACCACTATCATTGAGTATCATTAAGTTCTTGATTTGTGTAGAGTTCTTGATATTTATTTGAACCCTATTGATCGCATCGTCTACTTTTTTGGCATAAGCACTGGATACATTTTGTTTTCGAGTAAACTTGTGGAGAGCTTCATAAACAACCCTTAAAAAATCACCATTTTTCCAAATTCCCTCCCGATCTTTGGGCTTTTCGGTCGTCGCTTCTCCTGCAATGCGCATCATGCCTTTGCCATGTCTTTCACCGTTTTTCCAATTACCGATGTAGTAATCGCCATTTGACCAAGTGTAGGTGCCCTTGCCATGAGGTAGCCCTTTTTTGAACTGACCTTGGTATTGATCCAAACCAATTGCCTTGCCTGTGCCTTCTGCGAAGCCTTTTTTGCAATCTCCCTCATAAGTATCTTCTAAGGTAGGTAGAAGTACTTTGCAGCTGCTCTTTTTTTGGGCAAAAGTAGTTGAAGTGAAAGCGAGTAAACAAATGATAAATAGGGATTTCTTCATGATAGAATGTTTTTTGAGCTTATTCTTTTGAGTAAAAAATAATGGTTTTGGTGAAAAATGAAGATAGACTACGAGAGCCTCTTACAGGAAAAATGTGTAAAGGATGAATCAGAAAATTCTTCAATACCAGCTTTTTATGAGTTGATACTTGAAATATTTTTTGAAGTGCGGGTGATTCTCTTTCTTCAAATCAAATTTTGAAGAACTGAAACTCCAGAAGTTTCTTTTGCCTTCAATTATTGAAATTAAAAATAAGTATTCCTTTCATTTATAAAGTAGGGTAACAATGGTGAAACAGTTGCATCTGGAATTTGTTAAACAGCAATAGATTGCATTTAATTTTACTGTCAAACAAAGGTAATAACTTATGGATTTAGCAGAAAGGGAGGAGTTGAAGGAAAAAATAGAAGGCATGATGGCAATAGTGGAGGACCAGATTTTTGAATTGAAGGTGCTTACCGAACCCATTTCACCCGATAATGCTTTAGGGAGGGTGACCCGAATGGATGCCATCAACAATAAGAGTGTGAATGAGGAGAACCTACGACGGGCAAAATTGAAGCTGTCGAAACTGCAAACTTCCATCTCCAAAATTGATGACCTTGAATTTGGAAAATGTGTGAAATGTGGTCGCCCTATTAAAATAGCGAGATTGATGTACATGCCGGAAAGCAACAATTGCATGACCTGTGCGCACTGATTTCTCTTTGCTTCGGTCGTTTGAGTTACACTTTCGCAATAAGTTTGTTGAGAAATAGGGGTGTCTTAAACAAAAAGAATCTATTTTTTGTAATATTCTTTGTAAATTTAGAGGTAAAATCTTTCATTTTTAAAATCGCCCTGTATGTCCGATCTTCGTTACCTAATGTTTTTTTTGATATTTGCACCTGTTTTTTTGGCAGGGCAAAACAAGACGCTTTCATACAATGACGTTGTTTATAAACGTGAATTTAATTTTGGGATTCAGGCACATACAAACGGATTTGGAATCAACGCTCATTTTGTGAAAATCAACAGCATCTTCTCCAAAAAAATCATTGAGATTGAGTTGATGGACATGAAGCACCCTAAGGAATTCAGGAATCAAGGCATTTTCGCGCCTTCTCAAAATACGACTCGGGGCTATGTGTATGGCAAACAAAATAATTTTTACAACCTCAATTTTACGGTAGGAAAAATGCGTGTGCTTGCAGAAAAAGGGCGCAAGAGTGGGGTAGATATCGGCTTATATTATGCGGGCGGTTTTTCTTTGGGAATTACGAAGCCTTACTATCTCGAATTAGAACAAACGAATATCAATACTTCTATTGACGAAAAATACCAAGAGGGTTCAGAGCCTGATGGGAATGAAAACGTTTTTTTGAACCCTGATAAAATTTATGGTGCGTCTGGTTTTTCATTTGGATTGAATGAATTGAATGTACATCCAGGTGTCAAAGTGAAAGCTGCGCTTATTTTTGATTGGGCAAACTACAATGAATATGTGAAAGCTTTGGAGGTGGGAATAATGGCAAATGCCTACGTGTCTCGTGTGCCAATCTTGGTGACCCTGAAAGAGGATGTCGATTATAGCGTGCCTATATTGATAGACCTTGAAAAAGATGTGAACTATAATAAATTCTTGTTTGTGAATTTGTATGTGAAGTTCATGTTTGGTAAGCGTTGGTAACTGAGTTCTATGGCTTACAAGGGTTTTTATGGATTACTGCAATGTTTGAAATAGAAAATTCAATAAAGATAAAATGAGAGTTGTAAATTAAAAATGCTCAATAGCAGTGGGTTCTAAAATCCATCGCTATTGAGCATTTTTTGTTTTTGGGTATAGAATCGAAACCCAAAACTCAACAATTGATTATTAACGTACAATTAATTTTTCCATCATCATTTCGCCATTTTCTGTGGTCAATTGCAACAAATACATACCTGGATAAAGGTCTTTGGCTTCAAAGTGTATTTGATGCAAAGATTCCTTATCTGCAAGTGTATGGTAAATTTCTTGTACTTTTCTACCATCCAAAGTATAGATGTTGATATTGGTAAGAGCTGTTTCTGCAATACCGAATTCAATGGTAGTGTAGTAACTGAATGGATTTGGGCGAATTTTTAAGAAGCTGTCACCAAGATTGCTGAGGTCTGTCTTATTACCCGTTGCAGCACATGGAGCACTTCCTCTGCCTCTTCCTCTCACAAGGGGCTGTCTTAATACAAGGAAATCACTGCTTATGCTATTGCCTCCACAATCACTGATGGTCACATAATAATTCCCCATTGCCAAGTCTGTGATATCCTCTGTACTGGCTGTAAAACTGTTTGGTCCAGACCAAGTATAGGTATAAGTGGGAGCAGGAATACAAGCGGTTCCTCCCTCTACACTGATGTCAATCGCTCCGTTTTCTTCCCCCGCACAGGTTTCTTTGGTGATGGTTGTGTTGGTAATATTGATGTTGGGATTGTCGGTAGAACTAATTATCCAATCATCATTTTCACATCCATTGTCATCTGTAATGGACAGCGTCCAAGTCGCATTTCCCCAATGAGAGACAGAATAAACTCCAACTCCCAATGTACTCAGGAAAGATAGTGAACTGCTACTGGTTGTGAAATCCACTGAGTAAGGAGGTGTGCCGCCTACAATGGTAATGGCTGCAATGTTGATAAGTCCTGTTGGACCTTCTATGGTAGAAAATGAGATGCTTTGACTGGGTACGTCAGGCATCGTGACTTCTTGTGGGTCTGAAAGCTCATAGCAGCCCATATAAGAAGTTCCGATGGCACTCAACAAGAGGTTAGAACTACCAATAGGTGAAGGAATAGGAGGCATTGTGCTGAGTTGAACATAGCTATAAACTTCATAATCGTTCGGGAAAACATTGGAGAAAATACCTGTGGTATTGACCACTTCAATAATTCCTGTTGATTCATTGACCAACAAATAGTAAAGCTCATAGTCTATTGCAGTTTGTTCTGTGCCATTTGTGGTCACAGTGATGTCGTCTCCTGAGCATAAGTCTGTACTGGTCACACTCAATATTCCCGCTTCTGCGATGCAACATGATTGAAGGCTGACTGCAATGCTTGCTGTACCTGTACATCCGTCTGCATCACTTACCGTTACATTGTAAATTCCTTCCCCTACTGCAATGGTTTGGGTAGTGCTGTTGTTTGACCAAAGGTAGGTGTCATTGAAGCTGTAAGTTCCCACACTTAAAGTGGATGAACCTCCAAAACAGATTCCCATGTCATCAGCGATTTCTACAATAGGAGAGGTGTCAATCAATTCGGCAGAGGCAGTGGTCGTACAACCATTTTCATTGCTGACAGTGACCGTATAAACTCCTGCAACATTGGTAGTGATACTTTGGGTGGTAGCAGTAGTACTCCAATAGTAGCTATAATTGTTGGGATAATTTCCTGCTCCCAAAAGCACATCTTCGTATCCACAGAACTCGAAATTGTTGTTTGAAGTCATCATTTCTGGAATCGGCAAATCGTGGACTGTAAGCGTTACAGCCGTTCTTCCATCACTTTCGCAGCCTTGCCCATCAGATGCTTCTACCCAATAAGTAGTCGTGACATTTGGTAAAATACCTGGAGTATAACTCGTACCAGTTGTGAGGATTGTTCCGTCCGTTTCCTGATTGTACCAAGTATAAGTTCCTCCAGCATCTTCTATTCCTAAAGGTATGGTTGTTAAATCTCCAATACAAATTTCTTGGTCAATTGGAGTGATTTGGGGCAATTCATAAATGGTGAGTTCTACCAAAACCACATTTTGAGCACCACAATCTGAGAAGTTTTCACTTTCCACACTTACATAAAGTGTGTGTACACCAGGCCCAAGAACATTGAAGTTGGGAGTGAATCGGTTGATGCCAAACTCTGGCGCATAGACAAACAAACCTGCTACCTGAGTCAATGAAAGGTCGGTATACCATACATTGATATTGAATGTACTGTTGGTATCAAAAGGCTTGTTGGTTGCATTGTCGATGTTTTCTCCATAACAGGTAGAAAGCGGCGTGAATAAGGTGTAGTTCGTAGTACCACCATCTCCTGATTCGATGATTGGATTTCCAATAACATTGACGAAGGCATTGTTGGGATCTTCAATAACCCCTTCATTGATAATAGAGCCATTGTTTTCGTGTTGTCCGCCATTCGCACCATAAGTAGTCGAAAGCAGACCTGTATTGCGGACATTTCCATCCGTAGTATTGACGATTTTACTATCTACCGTAAATACCGCACAGTCATTGTTGTCAAATTGTTCGTTGTTGTGCAATCCATTATTGCCTGCATTGATGATGTTTATCGTACCATCGTTATTGACTGTGCCATCATTGGAGATTCCTGTTCCCACTCCAACAATGTTTCTGACTTGTAGGTTGGCTTCTACGTGTGTATTTACAAGACCTCCCGACTGAACAGTGACACCTATATCATTGTTGAGGGCTTTGTTTTTAGCCACTACTGCACCTCCATCTACTATGACTTGTCCACCCGAAAAGATTTCTAAAGTACCACCATTTTGGATTTCCAAGAAATTAACGACACTTATCGCACCTTTGGATTTGATAGATTTTGCAGGTCCTTCAACAACAGTAATATCCAAACTTCCTGTTACATCAACCGAATTGGATTGAACTTGAAGTCCGATATTTTCGGTGGTGATATTGAAGTCTCCTGCATCCTGAATGCTACCATTGCTCAATACTCCTGTACTTGTACCAATCATATTGATGACATTGACCGTCGAACTGTCTTGCGCTATCAAAGTACCGCCTGTATTGACATTTACTCCTATATCATTGGACAATGCTTTGTTGGATTTTGCAAGAGTCGCTTGTCCATCCACAGTAAGCGAACCGCCAGAGAATACGGTCAAAGTACCACCGTTCTGAATTTCTAAGAAATTGACCACACTTCCACTGCCAGTACTTGCTTTTTGTGAAACAAGCGTCAAACCGTCAATTTTAGCGATGTCCAATTCTCCTCCATTGTTAAAATTACCTGCTTGTACTTCCGCGCCTGCACCTTCAGTTGTAATGTCAAAATCCCCATCATTGGTCACGGCTCCGCTTGTTCTCACTCCAACACTTGCGCCCACCATATTGATGACATCCACATTAG
>JBGCDY010000722.1:0-2609 GCA_045105835.1 Chitinophagales bacterium | reverse complement strand
CCGATTAGGATTATCAATATCATTTTGAGTATGTTTTTCATTCCTTTTCTGCAATGATTCTTTGGAAAACCTTCAATAGAGAAGCTCCAGTGCAATTCCAATACTTCCTATCAGCAAACACAAAGGCGAGTAAAACTTGCTGTCCATTCTACCGAAATCCGTGTCTTTGAAGCGTTTGAAAAAGCCTGCATATTTGAAGTCACCAATGGCACGAATCAGGAAAATCGCTGAAATAACCCAGCCGCTATAGTCCATCAACCATTTTGGAACAGGCACTTCAATAAAATTAGCTTTGAGGAGATAGTAGCCCACAAACAGCAACAGTCCAAAACCCACGACTGCACATTCTAAAGCTTTAGGTTCAAAAAGTTTGACTCCTTGTTCATTGACAGGTATGGATTTGTCAAAACCCCATTTACCACCAAATGCCCAGTAAAAGTGCAAAATGGAAATGAGTAAGAAAATGGTCGTTTGAAGCAGTGTGAGAATTGTTTGCATACTAATAGTTTTTGGGTTGAAGAGAGCTTTTGAAAACGCTTACTTTTTAGCTGATTTTCGTCCAAAACCGTTCAGGTTTTGCCCCACAAAATCATCGGGAAAATCTTCAACACCAGGGAATCCCAATCGAATATCTCGTCCGTTGTGTGGAATGTAAGCCGTTCCGAATAAATAATCCCAACACGCAAGGGTCAAACCATAATTCATCCCATGTGGATGGTTTTCAGGCAGTTCATAGGCATGGTGCCAAATGTGCATTTCGGGGCTATTGAAGAGGTATTTCATAAAGTGACTCAATACGCCAAAGCCAAACAAAGTTGTGCCTATGAGCAACAAAACATTTTCGGTGGAATTCACATATCCCCACTGGCTGACGATAAAAATCCCCACCAACAAACCAAAAACACTACCTGTCACTCGTCCACTCACCGAAATATTGGAATGGTTGTAATGTCCTACTGCAAGGGTAAAAATGTGGATGATGAAAAAATCGTTTAGGCCTATGCCAATCAATGCCAAAGGCAAATATTCAAGAGAACGATAGACCACATTTTCCATCCAATGATAACGCAAATGTGCCGCAAAACCCATTTCTTCTACAGAGTGATGCACCTTGTGAAATTCCCACAAAAAAGGAGTGCGATGCAACAGACGGTGAATGTTCCACTGCACGAAATCTCGCACCACAAAACCCAACAACAAATGCGCCCACAATGCCCAGCTTTGGACTTCAATCGCTACCAAATTGGTGATACCCACCAAGTCCAATAAGTCGTGCAATAAAAGGACAATTACATCTGATGCGGCATTGTAGATGATGAGTGAAAACAGAAAGAAATTGAAGAACATATAGAATACATCCAACCAAAAATCTTTGCGGAATTTGGCTTGGTCTTTTCTCCAGGGGGCAAACCATTCTAAGGCAAAGAAAAAAACAGATACCAACAGCAGCCAATAAAAATAATTGTGCAGGTTGGGGTTGGCGATTTCGTACATCAGGTAATTGAAGTAACCTGTATAGCCGTTGATGAAAGTATCGAGGTAATTGTTCATTGTACTTTTGATTTATTGTTTTAGGGACTTAGAAATAAATAAGCTACGCAGATTTCATAAAGGTATTTTTTCTTTTAGCAAGGCAAAATTTTTAGCGTAGCAAGGCTATGGTCAAAATTTTTAATGTAGGAAAAAGAGCGATTAAAATTCGTAGTTTATTATTTGCTAAATCCCTTACTTCAAAACCACCGAGTTATTGAGGTTGAGTTTGTACTTTGAATTTGAAGTTTCACTTCCTATTCTTTCTCCAATTCATACCACTCAATATCCGTCAACAACTTTCGCCGCCCTGTGTTTTCGGGTGCATAGTGTTTTGCCAAGTAGTTGAGGATAATTTCCTCTTGTTTGCCCAAATCCCAAAGGTTTTGAGTCTCTTGCATCCAATCAATGGTTGCTTTCCAACTTTCAGCGTTCATTCGATTCTGAATGACCAATTGTGCTGAATGACAACTCGTACAATTCGCAATCGTTTCCTGCATTCCGGGCGCTTCAATAAATCCTGTACGTAAATGAACGCCGTTTTCTATTTTTTCAAGATTTTCCTCTTGTTCAATGACTACCAAACTAGTATCAGATGTTCCAAAAAAATAAAAGCTAGCGACTGCGCTAATAACTAGGAGAGAACATGCGATGATGATACGATAGGTTCCCCGTATTTTTTTCGAAAGATTTTCTTCATTCATATATTAAGCTATTTTTACAGCGATACGGTGACAAGCATTGTTCAAATATCCCTTAGGGTTCCAACCCGGTAATAGCATCGGTTGTGCTGTTCCTTGACTATCGGTTGCTCTCGCCCAAATTTCATAGTAACCCGCTTTAGGAAAATCGATTGCTGCAGAAAAATGTTGCCAAGCTAATCGATTGCTTGGCTTTTCGACAGTACACATTTTCCATGTAGAACCAAAGTTAATGGAGTATTCCATTTTAGAAACCTCTAACTCTCCTGCCCACGCATGTCCACGAATATTTAAAGGCTGTCCTTTCTTTAAAATCGCACCAGACATGGGGTGTGTAATTAACGATTTTACTGGCATCGATTCAATAATGCACATATC
>JBGCDY010000721.1:0-3203 GCA_045105835.1 Chitinophagales bacterium | reverse complement strand
GAACTCGGTAAACCCATCGCTATTGAACAATTTAGCGTATTCTCAAAAATATGTTTTGTTTAGTTGAATCACTTCAATATACTTCGGTGTATTCACTCAAATAACCCAAAAACAATTCGTTTAGACCAATTCGCATTCCCCACTATACAAATCTTTTTCTACTCGCTTAAATTTTGTTTCCTTTTCAGAACCATCTTTATAGCGCACTTTTACTTTTTCGTTTCGACTAAACTTTCGAGGTAGAATGATTTTAGGCTTTGTTATTTTTGGAGGAGAAGGCGATTCATCGAGAATCTTGACAGATTCTTGCTCACTTTCTTCTTCTTCAATTTCTGCTTCCTCGTATCTTTCAGGTTCTGCTGGACGTAGGAGTGGATTTGGGCTGACTTCTTTTTTGAGGTCAAAACTCTCTGAGAACAAATCCATTTGCTTTGCCCAAGCATAATCTTTCACTCCACTAACCTGCCCCCAATCCAACACAAAACTAAATTGCCACAAATCGGGTGCTAAATATCCTTCTATGAGAACATTTGTGAACCTATTGTAAAAGCCCTTAAAGGAATCATAGGTTCTATTGTCAATTAATTGGAGGGAAAATAAAAATTCAAAAATATGACCAGAACCCCAAAGACCTGCAAAGATATTGATTCGATAATCCATAATCATACCGCCTTGATTACTCAAATAACGGTCAAATTTTTTGTGGTCAATGGCAAAAAAACGATTGGGATTGTTGTACTGTTTCTCGTTTTCTTGCGCCCAATATTTAAGCATCGTATCCCATATTTCTCCACTCACTAGAAAAGGAATCCCCTTATCGTACATATACTTGTGAAAGTAACAATAAGCACTGTCTATGAAATCTCCTCTGTCAGATTTAAAATCACTGACCAGCTCTCCCATATTTGCACGATAGTCGTATTGGAGTGCTTGTTCAAAAGTATTGAGCATCTCATTGTCATCTTCAGAGTCAAAGCCAAAATCTACCATAGCTTCCTTTAATGGAGACAAGTCCAATTCCCCTGTTTGCAGGTATTTTTCATAGTATTTTTGTAATTCGATTCTAAACAAAGATGTGGACAATTCAGATCCGTCACCCCAAACATCGGGAGATTCATTGACGGTTTTGTAAATGCTTCGAGTGAGCTTTTCTACAAGGTGACTTTGTCCATAAAAAATCAAAAACCTATGAGATTTAAACAATAGGTCGATGTCATCTAATGGATCAGCAATGTACCTATCCACATAGCTCAAAAGAACTTCCTCATTTCTTTTGAAGCAATGGTAAATGATTGCATCATCCATAAAATAAGGATTCAATTGTTTGAAAAGAGGTTTTTGTTTTTCCTCCAATAAAACATACAATTCCTGCACAGTATCGTAGTCTTTGACTTTTTGAAGGGCACCTTTAATCTCCAAAACAAGGCTCACTAAATCGTACTCCTCGTCCAAAATGGATTTGGATATTTCTTCTCCGTTGATCAGTGTGATTAAGTCATCATAAACTTCAATACCGTTTTTTTGCCTACATAGCTCCCAAAATTGTTCAATAGTCATATTGCAGAAGTATTTTAATTTGTATGATTTTTTGCATAAAGTTAAGCAGATTTAGGGAAATATAGCTTGAGTTATGTGGTGAAAAAAATCACCAATTACCAGTCACCAATTTACCCATTACCAATAAATTTTTCTATATCTTTAAGCATCAAACAACAAGCCCACTTCAATGGAAAATCTTTACACCTTTCTATTTGCCATTTCCTTTCTGTTCATCCTATTCGTCACCGCAATCGTTTGGATATACTACCGCTACGTCAAACACACAAGAGAGCGATTTGCCTTTTTTGCAGTCACGGCTCTATCGGGTTTTATGCTGTCCTCCATAGCCTTGTTGATGGTACAATCTCCTTTCTTCAATTGGTTGGTAGAAATGCACAACCAACAATTGGGTACTGAATATCCACCTTTTCAACCAGACGACATTCGCTTCAATGCCACCGTTTTATTATTCTGCAATGCCTTATTATTTGCGCTCATCCGAACCTTGTACTTCAATTGGAATGGTCAAAAAAGCACAAGGCAAGCCAACAAAGAAGATACCCAAAGCAAAGTCAGTCTCTTGGACGATGCCCAACATTATTGGAGCTTCGTAATTAAGAAAAAAAACACGATTGAAGTCTATCAAGGAGGTGAATCGAATACCAAAAGAGAAGTTTTTACGGAGCATCAAAAAGACGACCGCCCTTGGCACGAAAAAGCCATCGACCTACTCAAGCTCTACGACCGTCAATACGACATCGACAAAGAAAAGGATTGGCACAGAACCTACAAAGCCTATTTTGGACACTATGGAGAGGAGGGCAAAAGATTGGGTGTTTTGTGTGTGCATGGTGAACCGAGTGCGGAAGAATTGCAGGTATATTTGAAAAAAGCAAGTGAGCTAAAAGGGGCATTTGAAGCGCACATTGTATTGATGGAAGGAATGGGGCGAAAGAAAATTCAGGACTTCAATGGAGTGGCATTCCAATACCGCTATGAAATCGAACTCCTCAACAGTCTCATCAACTTTAGAGACTACAAACGCACCATCATAAAAGACTTTGAGGACAAAAAACTGGAAAACAGTGATTTGACCCTCGATGACATGTATGTGCCTGTGGGCGGAGAAATGAAAGTCATTGTCAATAATAAGCTGCAAAAAGAAGAAGATGGAGACATCGAAAGTGTAGAGCAGTTTATTTTGGATTGGGCAAAAGACGAAACTGCCAACGAAAAAGAGCATCTCGCAATTTTGGGAGATTATGGACAGGGCAAAACCGTGCTGACCAAAAAAATCGTCAAGGAAATGCTACAAAATCCCAATGATTATCAACGTCTTCCCATTTTGATAGAACTACGGGGCTTAAGTCCACGCAATGAAGATGCCATTAGTATTTTGGGCAAATGGACGAATCGTTTTGGAGGTGATGCCAATGCGCTGTGGGAACTCCACAAAGCGGGGGAATTGTTGATTATTTTGGATGGTTTTGACGAGATGGATTTGGTGGGAGATACAGAAGTATTGTTCAGCCATTTCAGCCAGATGTGGACTTTGGCAAGTGTACCGAAATCCAAAATCATCATCACAGGTCGCCCCAACCTTTTTGCCGATGATGCAGAGCGCAGGGAAGCTTTGGGTTTGGTCGAACCTCGTACAAGTCTGC
>JBGCDY010000720.1:0-4234 GCA_045105835.1 Chitinophagales bacterium | reverse complement strand
CCCAACAATATTTCTTACTTCGACCTGTATATTGGAGCGTTCAATTATGGTGATGCTTATCACTACAATACCTTCATGGAATTGAAGCACAAATACGATACAGATGCTTTGAAGGATGGAGGATATTTGACTGTTTCTTATGATAATGGAGAAACTTGGATGAACATTATTGAAGACACCGTTTACTATGGAGAAAGCCCCTACTATTCAAATGAAAATTTATATGGGGAGACACAAACCTTGTTCAATGGAGAAAAGGGATTTTCGGGTAAATCAGATGGGTGGGTTTCGACTTGGTTTTCTTGGCATATGCTTCCCGTAAAAAACGGTGTGGAAGAAGTCGGTGATACTACAATTCTACGCTTCAATTTTATCAGCGACGATGTTGACAACCAAAAAGAAGGTTGGATGATTGACGACATCAGACTTTATTCGGTGGACTTGGGTACGGATATTGAAGATTTTGGAGCAGGAGAAAACGTCCATGTTTACCCCAATCCCATTCACTCAAGTAGCATTATTGAACTCGAAAAAACATTTGAAGCAATAGATGTCGTGGTAATTGATTTGAAGGGAAGACCTGTTTACCACAAAAAACACTTCAAAAAAAATCATGTACCACTTGAGATAGACGGCTTGGCAAGTGGAGTTTATTTTGTAAGAATTGAGGCAGACAATGAAAAGCCCGTCTTGAAGAAAGTTATTGTAGATTAAAAAAGAGTAGTTTTCTTTATAAAATGGTCATTTCCTTTACTTTCAAAGGGTATTTTTTAGGCGATTTGTCGCAAAAAAACTATTTTTAAGTAGCAGGACAAAATTAACTTCAATTAATAAGTAAGAAGAAAAAAATAACTTGAACACCACTATTCCCCTTTTGAGAGAGGTTCGGGTATATTAGCTAAAAAATCGTTCAAGTTATTTTTTTACTATTACTAAGGTTGTTAATATTTTGGCAATAAGGGATTTGAAGCTCACTTCTCACATCCCATTTCTCTCCTCTCACTTAGATACAAAAAAGACCCTATGTTGCACAGATACTTTCCCTTCTATTTATTACTGCTATTGGTTTCGACTTCAATTTTTGCCCAAAACCTAAAATTTTTGAAGAAGAAAATCCAACCCGAATGGCAAGCCAATCCTACTTATAGCGCAGACATAGTACCTGAATTTGCGGACGAAGATGTGGTGGTATTGAAGGAAGCAGTCTCTTGGAAAATGAACGACCAAGAAAACACGACTTTGTTTCGGTGCAACAAACAGATGTATTTTGCGACCCAAAAGGGTATTGACCAACATTCAAGTATCACCGTTCCCGAAAGCATCGACCCCAGTTATGAATACGCAGATGTATCCCTTGCGAGGCGTGCAGACATTTACCGCCCCAAATACTTCAATTTGGAAATCTTGTATTTCGAAGCCAGAATCATCAAACCCGATGGACGGGTAGAAGTTTTACCAACCATTCACAAGACCGAAAAAGAACTCCTAAAATTTGATGTTCAATTCTTACGAGCCTACGCCTATCACTTTGATTTGTCCAAACAACGCATTGAAGTCGGTGATATTGTAGAAATTGACTACCTCTATTATTTGCCTTTTATCTTTGATTGGCGGCGGCAGTTTTTTCATGGAGATTTGCCCAAACAGGTATTTGAATTGACGATTAGCCATCCCACACGTTTGGTGATGATGTTTGATTATGCCAACAATTCCGAACCCAATACGCTCATCAGAGACCAAGAAAAACCATACCTGACGACTCGACGATGGAGGCTCAAAAATTTGGAGGCTTGTATGGAAGAAGTCGGCACACGTTTGCACCGTGATTTGCCCTATATCACCTTTTATGTTCACAACAAATCTTTTGGAGCCTGGAGTAATGACCATATCACTGACTTTCAAGCCTATACTTGGGAGTACTTCACGCACGAGCTTATCGGATTTAGGAAGTTCAACCAACGAGAAGTTGGTAAATTTACGGTCAATCGAAAGAACAGGGTGCTCGATATTTTTTACAAAGGATTGACCAGTGGCTATTCCGACAACAATTCTCTCGAAAAACTGCAAGCCATTCACCACACCATCACCAACGATTTTGGCTATCAAGAAGACATTGATCACCAAGTGAACACCGATTTGAGGATTTCCAAAATACCCGATTTCTTGCGGGATGCCTTGACACAGGACATTCATCGAAATGCACTCTACCAAGGCATTTTCAGCAATCGCATCATGCAAAGCCCTTATAATTATTTTTCAACATTGGACTATTTTGGACTAACAAGTTCACACTTAGAAAATATCCCAAGATACTTGAAAATGAAAACCTTACGGTCTATCAGCCGAAATTCTATGTATCAAGGTATTTTCAATCGTTTGCAGGAAGATTATTATACCGTTCATCTTTCCGACAAACGTGTAGGTAGGATTCGCCCCAAAGCTTGCCTACCCATTATGGGCGACAATCGGCTTTTTGCAGTAAAAATGAATGATGAAATGCACTACATTTATCCCAAAAAGAGTCGGTTTGGTTATGCCATCAACGAACTGCCTTTTTACCTCCAACATGCTTCAGGCTTACATGTGGCACAAATGGCAACTTCTTATAAAGACGAGGACAATGTATTGTTCTTGCCCACTCCTCAAAACGAGGCTTCGGACAATTACCGCCGCCATTATGTGAAGGCAAAGGCGAGTTTGGAAACGGCTTCGGTTCAGTTTGAAGCAGAGGTAAATTTGTCGGGGCAATATGCAACGATGATGCGGGGATTTTATGAACATGCAGAGGTGGATTCGAGTGTCAATGAACGGTATGCGCTGCATATCGGTGACCTAAATCCAAAAGCAAAAACATACGAACAAAAGATTGATTTTGAACCAAATGCTCCCTTCAAAACCACCGTCCGATGTACCTACACTGTCCCCAATTTGATGACCGCCCTTGAAGGAACCTCTTTTTCTTTGGACCTTCAAAATTGGATTCGACACATTTTCCATGAGGGTTTTGAAGCCCAAAATCGAGACTTACCTTATTATCCTGATTTCATGGGGCAAGATTCTTATGCTTATCAAGTTGAATTTGAACAGCCTATTGCCATCAAAGCCTTCAAGGATTTACCTTTGGTTTTGGAAAATGATTTTGCGAAATATACCTTCAATATCGAACAACAAAACGAAAAAACGATTTTGATTCAGTCGGATTTTGTAGTCAAATCTGGAATGGTAATGCCTGAAAAGGCAAAGGAGGTGGAACTGATTCACCGAGCGATGAAAGAGGTCGAAGGAGCAAAAATCGAAGTGCGTTTGGTAGAATAAACACACTCCTTAACTGTCCTCAAACACCCTTATCCTTCAATACATCTAAAAATCGCTTCAAGAGATTTTTCCGCCCAAATGTGTCCTCCAGTTCTTTTTCGGAAATGGAATGCAATCTTTTGTATTGGGCTTTGTTGGCTTGATAACGCCTCTGAATCATTCGAGTCAATAAACGGGGAATATCAGGATGCAAAGAAAGCATCAGAACAAAACTTTCGACAGACAACTGCAATATTTCTACCGACTCTGTTTTGGTATAAATGGTAGCACTTCGTTTCAGCCCCGTCACAAGGCTGGTTTCGCCATACATTTTGCCTTCTTCTATTGAAAAGGTGACAGGCTCTTTCAAATCTTCGTAAATAATCCTTCCAAACAATCTACCCTTCACTACGATACCCGCAGTCATTCCTTCTGCTCCTTGTTTAAACAGAAGTTTATTGGGGGGAATTTGGATCCGTTTGACAGCCTTTGCAATTTTGAATAAATCGTTCTTGTTCAATGGAACACATCTTCTTTTATTTGCAAACAACTGTTGAATAAGCTGATTCTTTTGAAGGTCTCTAAAATTCGCTTCAATTTCCGATTTTGTGGTGTGTGTGTACATAATACGGGGTTTTGTGTATATGTTATACGAAAGAAATCATTATTGGTTTTGACCAAGAGGTCTAATACCGTAAGTATGAAAAAAAAAATGAGCAGAGGTATTAAGAAATCAAAAAGATTGTTTTTTTGTTAAGGATATGATAATAAAATAGTAATTTTCGGATTTAAAACCTTAATGAATGCTTACGAAGGAAAAAATAAACAATACCATTGAAGAAATTCAACAACAATACTTGGCGGATAAAACACCTTGGATAATAGGTTATTCAGGAGGTAAAGATTCTACTACTATGTTACAGTTGGTATTGTATGCTTT
>JBGCDY010000719.1:0-4705 GCA_045105835.1 Chitinophagales bacterium | reverse complement strand
CAGTTCATTCCCATGCACGGCTGCCGTCACACCCAAAACAGGACCTTCCTTCATACCTCTTGCCACAATCACAGGAACCCTAACAGGATTCCCCATCGCATCCGAAATCAAATGCACCCAATAACGCATTATCTCGCCTTTTGGGGCTTTCTGAATGTCCAATGTATCTACAATTTTCGCTTCCATATTTTATCCTTTCTCACTCGTGTTCAAATAATTAAAAATCAAATTTACGGTCTGTTTCACCACAGGTCGCCCCGATTGTTTGGCAGCTTGTGGCAGTCCTCCCACACTCAAAGTGTTGATTTCTGACAACACTCGTCTGCCATCATCCTCCACCAAAGTATCAAATCCACAGACCACAATCCCCTGTTCCAACAAATAGGGACTGATTCTGGCAGCAATCAATTCTTCCTGTTCATCCGCTTCCGAAAGCACCGAACTTCCGCCCTGCGCCACATTGCACATCCACGAACCCTCAGGCGGCAACCTCAAAGAAGCACCCAAAATTTGCCCATTGACCAAAATCACCCGCTTATCGCCTTGGCTCACATTCTTCAAATATTTCATACCCAAATAAGCCCCATCTATTGCCAGGTTTTCTTTGAGGATAGGTAAAAAATCATTGAATGTGAACTTCAAACCTCCATACTGAACTTCCTCTCCTTCAATCCTTACGATGCCTTTCCCTCCGTAATTTCGCAAAGGCTTCAATACAATGGGAAAACGCTCTTTGAACTGTAGAATAACCTCCACCGAATCACACAATTCTATAGGAGGGCAAATATCAGGAAAGTTCAATAAGTACGCTTTAGAACTCGTCACTTCAATCCCACTCGGACGATTCACAATCCGTTTTTCGGGAAAGTGCTGCCGCAAAAAATCAAAAAAACCAACTGGAATCGGTCTCGGCAATCGAAGCATCACCACATCATAGTCCTTCAAATCTCGCTGAATCGTTTGCTTCAAAAACTGCCTGCCATCTGATTGAAAAGCAAAATCTTCGTTTATATTCACCACCTGCAAAAGAGTGCTGTTGAAGTGGTGAAAAAATCCATCATTGGCAGCATTGCCTCTACTCGCCACATCAATACTTTCACAATCTGAATGCTGCAACATAGTTCGCATCAAGGCATAAAGCGAATTTTCTCTGCTGTGACCACTATGGTCAGTCAAAGTCAATATTTTGTATCCCATAGATTTTTACAAAGTAATTTCGTTTACCAATGTCTTATCGTCGTTCAAAGGTTTGAACAAACGCATACTGAATCGTCCTTTTGCATTCGTCAATGTTTGCGCCATTTTATCAATCGCAATCGTCGACAACAATGTTTGGATATAGGCTTCAATCAAATCATCCAGTCCAATACCCAATTTATTGAAGTCCCTGCGGTCAGTCAGCAGCAATCTATTCGTATCACTCCCCCAGCTATTGTCTTCATTTTTAATCGAAAGATTTGTTCCCAACATTTCCCATGAGTTACTACTCGACTCAATTTTATTCACCAAAGGTTTTGGTGCCCTTCTAGAATAAACCACCAATGGGCGAATTCCCTCTTTGGTACTGCTGACCATCATACGAAGGTCAAACACAAAGGTTTTGCCCTTCGTATTGGGAATCGTTCCTACATGATAGAATTTCCCTTCAGAACTTGTAGAACTCCATTCATAATTCCCAATCAAACTCTGAACAATGAAACGCTCATATTCAAAATCCAACTTCATAAAGTCCTCCAATTCCTTTTCGGTCACAATCGTATAAACTCCTTGTCCAGCATTGCTGTAAGGAATTTTGACCACTGCCTGACCTCCCATTTTTTTCACCCAAAGCGGAATTTCTGCCTTGCTCACATCCCAAATCGTTTCAGGAATGACGATTTTCAAACCATACTCTGCAATTTCTGCATTGAAAAAGTCGTATGCTTTTGCTGCTACCATTTTGTTTCGTCCACCTGTCAGGCAAGCAATGATGGGATTCAAAATTCGGGTTTTGGTGTGCAAAGGAATCCGATTCCACGGGCGTTGGGTCACATACCGAAAAGCGGCTCGTATTTGATGCCATTCACCATCTTCTGTCCGCACAAACATGACTCCATCCTCAAATTTCACAGGAGGATTCTCATCATTCTCATAAAAAGCAGCATAATAAACAGGCTCATCAAATACATCTGCAATCACCTTGGCATAGCCCAAAGTTTCCATCGGATTTTTGTCGTGGATTACCGCCAATGCACCTTTGATTCTGGGTGCGCCTCGCTTTGACTTCAAGTAAGATTTGAAGGTACGCTCTATCAACAAACGATAGCTTCCATCCTCCTGATTGTCGTCTCTTAGCGGCATGGATTTTTGTCCAGAAGGGCAGGAATTGTTTTCAATGACCACCATTTGGCGTTTGCCTTTTGCGGAGGTGACATTGATAAGATCCGCTCCAGCCCACATAAAATACTTACACTGATATTCCAACAATTCTTTCAATTTCTCTCGCTTCACCATCGGATGCAAATGGCAATAACGATTGACAATCCGTTCTTTATCCAGATTCAGAAAGAAGTTCACCATTGGGTGAATCGTAGCGTTCAGAGCTTTGGGATACCAGTGATCCTCGGCTTCAAAAGTACCTGCATGGATAATTTCTGCATGGTATTGAGTCTGTGTTGCTAATGACATCTATTTCGTTTTTTATGAAATTTACGGAGCTTCATTTAAAACTCTGGTATTAGACTTCCATTTCAAAAACGGTCACTCTTTTTTGTAAAAAATAACCGTATAAAAATTTCGGTCAAAAGTACAAAAGTCAGGCTGTAAACAAAATGATTGTTACATCAAATGAAAAAAGAATCAAAAAGAAGTTGCATCCGTCAGAATCCCTCCAACCGAATCCGTACAGGCATCACAAACTTCTTGTTGATTTTCCGTTCCATCCTGCAAAAGAAAGCATTGTGGGTATCGGCATAGTGTGTGGGAGCAATCGTGCTGACCTTCAATAAATTGGATTTGGGTATGGAAGGAGTCGGTGTGGGAGTTTCTTTTTTTGTAGTAGTTGTGATTGAAGTGGGGGATTCGTATTGAAGTGAAGCAAAAGAGGACTCATTTAAACTGAGTAAGTTTTCATAAGAAGGCGTTTTGGGAGAGGGAGTTTTGAAGGTTTGGGCATTGCAGGAAACTGCAATGAGAGTGAATAGTAAAGCTTGAAGATAAAAAAAGTGTTTCATGGTGTATTTATTCAAGTAATTCAGGGTAATCATCAGGTAAACAATTCCATCGAGGAATACGAGTAACTTTCTGTTTGTATTCAGGTACCTGAAAACTCACCCAATCTGTCCAATCTCCTGTAGCATTTCCGACTGCATCCAAAACATCAAAACGCACCTTATAGTTGTGATTTTCTACCAAATCAAAAGCTCCTCCTCTGTGTTCACAACCAACCCATAAACCTCTTTCATTGGCTTGAAGATAATAAACAGAGTTTGTATTTGCTATTATATCAAAGACTTCTGTTTTTATCAAGACTTCATAAGGGGCTTCTATTTCTACTCCAAAGGTGGCATAAACAGTACGTTCACATTCTCCTTGTTTGTCGTGCATCAGCATTCCAAACTTTGGCAAACCTTTCCAGACAGGTGGTTCATTGTACTCTTCACTTGACACTGTCCAGGAAATAAAAAACGAATTCCCTTGTTCATCCTCTCGTTGAAAAAACCGTTTTTCGTCTGCCTCCAAGCCATCTACCTTCAATTCATAATCTTCTCCTGCAATCAATGCACTTTCAGGAAGCAATAAAACCTGAGTTTGGTCAACTTGCCCTGTTCGGCTTTCCTTCAATGTCAAATATACCTTGTGGCTGCTGCTTTGGAGGTAAATAGGATGTAGGAAGGTCAATTCATTGACCACTTTTTGAGCCATTCCATTCGCTTCAATCACAATCAAACCATTGGCTTCTATAGTTTCGCCTTTGGGAAATAGAGAAATGTAATCTTGACTGCATTGAGCTTGCATAGATGCGCTCCATAGAAAAGGGAATAAAAATAGGATTAAAGCAATTCTTTTCATTGTTGTTTAGATTTCGTTATTCTATAATATACTGAAAAATCAGTAATTTGTTACCAATCAGGCTCATAAAAAAATAAAAAACGTTCTTATATTGAGGCATTAAGCACATTGAATCATATTTTTTTTGATAATCGGTTTCTATACCTACACAATCCTCCCCCTCGCCCCCTCCAAAGGGGGAATTAAAGTATGTGTCCCCCTTTGGAGGGGGATTAAGGGGGAGGAAAATCGAAGAGTACAGTCATAGAAAGATATTAAGAAACTTCTGTTACACTGTACTAAAGCAATTTTAACACTCTCAAAAGTACTTCATGCAAAAAAAGAAAATCTTACTCATTGGCTGGGATGCAGCAGATTGGAAGACCATCAACCCCATGATGGATGCAGGTTTGATGCCCAATTTAGAAAAACTGGTGAATGGTGGAGTTATGGGTAATTTGGCGACACTCGATCCGCCTTTGTCTCCCATGTTGTGGACTTCAATTGGTACAGGCAAACGCCCTTACAAACATGGAATTTGGGGCTTTTCGGAGCCTCGACCTGATGGCAAAGGCATTCGTCCCGTCTTGAATACTTCCCGAAAGTGCAAGGCGGTTTGGAATATGCTGACACAAGAAGACTACAAAACCCATCTGATTGGTTGGTGGCCTTCTCA
>JBGCDY010000718.1:0-2894 GCA_045105835.1 Chitinophagales bacterium | reverse complement strand
TGGCGAGAAAGTGGATGTGGTGGAAATGAATATGTCAAAAGCCATAAAGCTCATCAAGGGGCCTAAGGGAACAGAAGTAATTCTCACTGTATTGAAGCCAGATGGACAAATCATTGATATTTCAATCATTAGAGATACCATTGTTTTGGACAAGGGAAGTGTGAAATTGGCGGTACTACAGTCGGAAGAGCATCCTGAACCTGTTGGTTATTTGAAATTGGAGAAATTCTATGTTGATTTCAAAAACAAGAATGGGCGCAGTTGTGCAAGAGATGTAAAAATGGCATTGGAGAAAATGAACTACCAAAATATTGACAAATTAATCATTGATTTGCGAGGAAATGGCGGTGGCTCATTGCAACAAGTAGTGGATATGGCTGGTTTGTTCATCGAAAAAGGGCCCATTGTTCAGATTAAAAATACAAACGGACGAGTAGGATTGCACAATGACAAAGACCCAGGCATTCATTATACAGGTGATTTGGTGGTATTGGTAAATGGAGGAAGTGCTTCTGCTTCAGAAATTTTTGCAGCAGCGATTCAGGATTACCAAAGAGGGCTCATTGTGGGCAGCCCTGCTACTTTCGGCAAAGGCAGCGCACAGGTAATGTACCCTTTGGAACCTTATCTACACAGCGACTTACATCATCTCAGACCTTTAGGCTCGGTGAAAACCACCATCCAAAAATTTTACCGCATCAATGGTGGCACGACTCAAACACAAGGATTGGTTCCTGATATTATACTTCCAGATTCTTATTCTTATATTGAATCCTATGGAGAGCGCAAAAAAGACCATGTACTTTTGGTCGATAAAGTAGCATCTGCTAAATTTAGAATTTGGACCCATGCAGTTCAAAATTTGGAACAAATCTATACCGAAAGCCAAAAACGCTTGGCAAATAGTGAAACTTTTGCGATGATGGATGCCTATCACAAATATGCACAAGAACGCAAAAAGAACACCTACATATCACTCTCATTGAAGGATTTCAGGGAGAAACAAGCAAGCCATAAGGCAGAAGCTAAAAAATACAAAAGTCGCCCTGCAATTGACCATTTTGAAATCGCAGCTTTGAAGGTTGATCAACATGGCATTGATACGGATTCTTTGCTTCAAGAAAAGGTAGGTAAATTTCACAAACAATTAAAAAAGGATTTTTATTTGCACGAAGCACTTCAAATCATCAATAGCCTACAAACCGATACAGGAGCGATGAACAATGAGGAAGAAAAAACCATAGAAGACTCCAAAAATTAGGTTCTTTGACCCAAACCATAAAATAAGACTACCGTAGTCTTTATATCCTATAAAAAATAAAACCACAGAAATTAAATACCACAAATGCGGCAATCACTCCAATTACACATCGAAGCCCTCATTTTTTCGACCCAAAAAGCCATCAGTCTAAAAGAAATACGATTTTGTCTCGAAAAACTGTGGGAAGAACCGACTTCCAAAGACGATGTATTGTTGGCTTTGGAAGCGATTCAGCAAAAATATGCACAGGCTGATTTTGCATTTGAATTGATGGAAGTAAGCGGTGGCTATCAATTTCTTACCAAATCAGTTTATCACAAGACTATCTCAATTTTTCTACAACAAAAATCAAAAAAACGCCTTTCTCGTGCTGCAATGGAAACCCTCTCCATCATTGCCTACAAACAGCCCATCACCAAGATTGAAGTCGAGCAAGTGCGGGGAGTAAGTTGTGATTACAGCATCCAAAAACTACTGGAAAAGGAGCTGGTTGCCATTCAAGGGAGAAGTGATGCACCAGGTCGTCCATTGATTTACAAAACAAGTGATACCTTTATGGATTATTTTGGCTTGAAGTCGGTCAGTGATTTACCACAATTGCAGGATATGGAGAGCGAAACGACGAACGAAATTGGAGAACGGACAGAATAAAGGGAACTCAAATGCAAACAATACTTTGAAAACAGGTGACCTGTATTTTAGAACTTTGAAAACCAGTTACTAATCGCCAATCACTATTTTGTTATTACCCTAATTTAACTTACATTCAGAACATGCGAAAAAAATATATCAAACGCTCAGATAGGAACAACAAACCAGATGAGGATGACAATCCAAAAGCCCGATCCAAAAGAAAGGTCGTATTTCGAAAAAAGAAGCCACCAAAATTGGATTTGGAAAACCCTACTACCGTAGAAATTAAAAAATCTGGGGTGCGGCTCAATAAATACTTGTCAAATTCTGGCATTGCAGCTCGACGCAAAGCCGACGAATTTATCAAAGATGGTTGGGTCACCGTCAATGGGCAGGTCATCACCGAAATGGGCTACCGCATACAGTTGGACGATAAGGTAGAGTTCAAGGGCAAAAAAGTAGAGCCTCAAAACAAAACCTATGTGCTTATCAATAAGCCTAAGGACATGATTACCACCACGCATGACCCAAAAGGTCGCAAGACGGTCATGGATTTGGTTCAATCAATAGATGTAGAACGATTGTATCCTGTAGGTCGTTTGGATAGAAACACGGTAGGTTTGTTGTTGCTCACCAATGATGGCGCACTTGCCCAACACTTATCTCATCCCAAAAATGAAGTCCGCAAAATATACCACGTTTTTCTGGACACGCCTGTGCAAAAAGGTCACTTGGCGCAAATTGTAGAAGGAATCACCCTTGAAGATGGTGAAATCAAGGTGGATATGGCATCTTATATGAACGACAACAAAAAGGAAATTGGGGTGCAGATTCACAGTGGAAAAAACCGAATTGTCCGTCGCATATTTGAACATTTTGGCTATAAAATCAATAAATTAGACCGAGTGATTTATGGTGGTTTGACCAAAAAGAATTTGCCTCGTGGTAAATGGCGTTTTCTGAATGCAAAGGAAGTCATTATGATGAAGCACTTCAAAGG
>JBGCDY010000717.1:0-8947 GCA_045105835.1 Chitinophagales bacterium | reverse complement strand
GTTGTAAACGATAGTATTGGAGTAACGGTAATCGCTTTTCATCCTTCCGCAAGTATATTTCACCCATGTCATGTGCATAATTGAAGTAAGCATACCTAAAATATATACACTTGAAGTAGGTAAAGATATTGCTCCATCACTCACAATTATATCTTTAGATAAGTAGCCAATTGGAATGTATTTTCTATTTTCAGAAGAAACTCTTGGAATTAAAATATATTCTGTTTTAGGTTGCCTTTCTTCAATAAAAAGAGTAGGAAAATCAGCCCATTTTCGTGTTGCAGCTTTTTTACTCTTTAATCTCATAACTCTTACTCCTTTGATTCTCTGCATTATTGGAGTGATGCTTTTGAAATCTTTTGGAGATACATTTTTTAACCACAAACACCAACGAGGAATATTATTGATAAATTCCCGACTCCCAACATATCGCTTTATGAGGTTCTTTGCATTTGGATAACCTGTAACAAGATTATTTTTTTCTTCATCAGATAATAGCAAAAAACCGCCATCGGTTGGTGAACTGCCCTTAGTCATTTCAATTACGCTACTAATAGGTTTTCTCCTTTTCTGAATTAAAATATTACTTCCTTCAATCAAATAAGGGTTGATACTCTTTGCCTTTATTTGAAGTGGTTCGCCTTTAATATCCTCATAATCAAACAAAAATTTATTTGCTTTTGAATTTTGAGTAAAACCAATAATCACCACATGAACAGCCGCTTTTCCTTTCGCTTCATTGTCCCATCGAAAAGTTCTATGAGCAAAAAAGATATTTACTTTGTATTGATTAAACAATTCATTCCACAAAATCCCTACTTGTTCCCCTTGTGAAATAGAGTTTGTAGAAACAAAAGCAACATCAATCATTTTTTCTTGAATAAACTGAGCTGCTTTGATATACCACGCTGCTACATAGTCCATTACTCCTGCACCTTTCACATTGTGGAAGACCAATTTCATGTCTTCTTTCTGTTCTTTTGTTTGCAGAGAATAACCATAAAACGGCGGATTCCCCAAAATATAATTCAATTCCTTTTTCGGCACAACTTCCTCCCAATCCAAACGCAGCGCATTGCCATGCACAATCCTTGCAGATTTCTTCAAAGGCAAACGCACAAAATACTGACCAAAAGCCTCCGAAACCTTCGTATTCATTTGGTGGTCCATCAGCCACATAGCGACCTCTGCAATTCGGACAGGAAACTCATCGTATTCAATGCCATAAAATTGGTCGACATCCACATTCACAATCGCTCCAATGTCAATCACCTGTTGGTTTCGGTAGAGTTGTTTCAAGACCTGCAATTCCAATTCCCGCAATTCTCGATACGTCACAATCAAGAAATTGCCGCATCCACAAGCAGGGTCCAAAAATTTGAGTGAAGCCAATTTCTTTTGCAGGTTTTGCAGCTTGCGTTTATTCCCCTTTGCCTTTACAAATTCTTCATACAGCTCATCCAAAAAGAGAGGTTGAATCAGTTTTTGAATGTTCGTTTCAGAAGTATAATGCGCCCCCAAATTGCGACGCTCTTTGGGATTCATAGCAGCCTGAAACATCGAGCCAAAAATTGCAGGGGAAATTTTGCCCCAATCCAAAGCACAAGCCTCCAAAAGCATCGTCCGCATTTTGCTGTCAAAAGCCGCAAAAGGCAATTGTTCCGCAAAAAGTTGTCCATTCACATAAGGAAACTGCTGCAAACTTTCGTCCAAATTCCTAAGCCGACTTGTTTGGGGAGTATCCAATACCTGAAAAAGCTGCGCCAAGTGCATCGCCAAGTCACTGCCATCTTCTTTGGTCTGCAAATCAATGTATTCCAGAAAAATCCCCCGTTCAAAAATCCCCGTATCATCCGCAAACAAACAAAACAGCATCCGCACCAAATAGACCTCCAAAGCATGACCCGTATAACCGACTTTCTTCAAACTGTCGTGCAATTGCCCCATCAAATAGGCAGCGTCAATATTTACAGGGTCTTCCTCCTTGTACGTCCGTTTTTCGTAGCCTGCAATGAAACCAAAGAGGTGAATGTTTTGAAGAAATTCGGAGAGGGTGAAACGGTGTTCTGTCTTTTCCTCCAAATCGTAGAGTTGGAATCGGTCAAAATCGGAGACCAAAATGTATTTGGGGAGTTCGTGTTCTTTGAGTCCAGGGAAGTAATCCAATGCCTGTTCAAAGGCTTTGTCGAGGTCTTTGCCTTTTGATTTGTGTTCGACGAGCAGTGTTCCCTTCCAAAACAAATCTATGAAACCCTGCTTGTTGCCGAGTTTCTTGACCGCCTTCTCAAAGGAAGCCAAACGCCTCCGACTGATGCCAAAGACGTGAAAAAAGTCGTTCCAAAAAGAATCTTTTTCTGCTCTTTCTCGGCTTTCGCCCTCCCACTCTTTGGAAAAAAGAATGGCTCTGCTTTTGATTTCGTTCCAACTAAGGGGCATAATGAATGAGGTTTATTTTTATTTATTATGCTCAAAGCTACTGTTTTTTCTTTAAGTATAGAACAAAAGTATATTGCAGAACAAAACCTTATAGGTTTAAATTTGAAAATTCATACAAAATGGATTATTGAGGGAAATTGTATGAGAAAAAACCTATAAGGTTTAAACTTCTGTCCTTATAAATCGAGTTTGGGTTTGCATTTTGAATTCGAGTTTTTTCCTACCCTTCAAACCGAAAAAATGCCGTTAAGTACTTTTTTTCTGCAAAATGGGTCATTTCTGTATCCATCAATTTATAACCCAATTCGGTGACTTTGCTGATGTGGTCGGTCACGACTCTTTGCATGACATCCTCTTTCCTAAAGAGTTTTATATCTTCAAAGTGCTTGCGAGTGCCATCCTGATACACTACATCGTAGGCTACCGAGCAATATCTATTGCCGTCCACCCAACGACTTTTGCGGGTTTTCACATAAATCAATTCTGTGCGGTCAGGGTAAAAAATACTGATGGCATCTGCTTCATAATCCGCAGTCAAGGTAATCAAGTGCCCTACTCTCGCTAAAGAAGTAGCAGCTTTTGTTTGCATGGGAGTTTCGGTTTGTGCAAAGCTGGGAGATTGGAGAATAATCGCTGCCCAAAGGGTGATGATTGTTATTGCTTTCATATTGTACAAGCTATTTTTGATTGTGTTAAAAAATAAGGCATTCAAAAAACCTTCCTCTGCAAAATACCTTTTCTTTCATTGATTTGCCATTACAATATAAGCTTCTTATGCGTTTTTTTCTCTTCATAAAAACACGTTTCTCCCCCTTGAATAACTTCAATACTCCCTGTCATTCAAATATTTACTTGATTACACATTGCAGTGAAGAAACTCATTTATGGAAATAAAAAACCCTACCTTACAGAAAAACTGCAAGAGGTAGGGCTATCATTAAAAAGCTATACAGACCAAAAATTAAGTATTGTTTTTCTTGTTTTGAATTTGAAGTCCAGCCTTAAAAAACCCTGCCTTACAGAAAAGACTGCAAGAGGCAGGGCTATCATTAAAAAGCTATACAGACCAAAAATTAAGTATTGTTTTATCTAATTTTAAAAGCTTTTACCCAGAATACAAATGCCTCTAAGTGCTTAACTTGTTCGGGCATATTTTTGCTTTTTAGGTAATCATTTTTTGGCAAGGGAATCGTTAATCCTGCCTTGGTGATTAGGCTCAAAACATTGGAGGTTTTGACTGCATACGAAGCATTATCAGCCTTAGAGTGTTTGGCTTTAATGATGCCAACAAGTTCACCGTCTTTGCTAAAAAGTGGTCCTCCGCTGTTTCCTGGATTCACAGGCACTGAAATTTGATAGGTCTTTGGATCATCTTTGTAGCCCTTTCGAGAACTAATCAGTCCATCTCCCAATTTGATGTCCCATCCCATGCTTTCGACCATCGGAAAACCAAGAGTGAATACATCCTCGCCAACATCTGATTCTCTGTATCTGAAATGGTAAGGAATTTTGGGAAGCCCTCTGAAGTTTACATCATCAATCTTCAACAATGCCAAATCCGTTTCTTCATCCATCGCAACAACTACTGCTCTATAGGCTTTTCTGTAACGGCTATTTGGAATCATCAATTCTATGTAATCATGTCCTGCTACTACATGGTGATTGGTAATAATGTAACCTGACTGACTAATGGCGATGGCACTACCTGTTGAGTTGAGGTAGTAATTTCCACTCATGTTGTTTAATTCTGCAACAATGGGATCTGCTAAATTCTCAATTGCGTTCTCTTGATAAGAATTGGGCGATTCTGGCATCACCTCTATCTCTGAGTTATAGACAACAGGCATTTCTGCTTCAATACGAGTATATTGGTACAAGTGTGGATATCCCAAATCAACTGTCAAACTGCTTCTATCAGAAAAAATGATTTTCCCACCCGTCTGCTCTACTTTATTATTTGTCACCCAATGGACGTTATTGTATTCCATATTTGAACTACTTACAGGCATCCATCCCATAAGCTCTCCCTTAGTCCAGTCCAAATGATTGCTGATTCCATCTAAGTAAAATACACTGTATTTGTGGCTTTCGGTTCTCAGTATCGCAATTTTGTGCTGTTTGTTGGTGTACCCATGTACAGGTTTCTTCTCATAAATTCCTTCAATAAAGTCTAAACTACCATAGGAATTAGTCAAACGCTCTATTACCTCCTGCTCTGTTATATGCTTTTTGCCTTTATTCAGTTTTAGCTTACTTGCAGGATTGAAAACAAAAGAATCACTGTAGGCTTTCCCCCAAGCATCTTTCAGGTTGGTGTAGAGATTGGCATCTGCAGCTATTTTATCAACTCGGTTAAATTTGAACATTCTACCATCTGAGCATGAACGAAACCGAATTCGTATGTCTTGATATGCATTTTCCTTGAAAATCATATCCAATCGCACCTTTGCGACATCACACAAAGTCGGAACTTTGAGCATCAATTGGTTTTTTGTAGTAGTAGTATAAGCTACACTTTCAAAACCAAGACCCTTTAGGTAGGCTGCAAAAACTTCTATGATGCGGTGATCTGCATTGTCTACTAATTTTTGTTCTTCTTCAGTGAGCTCTACATAAGCATGTTTTGTTCCACTCAAAAAGGTTTTTATTTCAATATTTGAAGATTGTGCAAAAGAAAGTTGAATACTTGTGATACAAACAAGTATTGGGAAAAAGAAATAAGGGTTGATTAATTTTTTCATGACAAATACTTAATTAATGCAATATCAATAAGTGCATTTGATATCACACGATTATCAAAGGGAACATAAGGGCGTGGCTTTACAATGCTTATCAATATTTCACTGACAAACAAATGGTTATAAATAAAATATGGAAAGTAAAAAGTTTAGGATAAATTCAATTCCATTGATTTTAAGACGAAGAGAGAGGCAAATTTTAATAGCCTAACATCTCGTCAAAATGGTAACTACTCATGGGTAATTCAATGAGTAGCAGAAAAGAAAAATGGAACGATAAATTTGCTGTTTAGTAGCGTAGGATAACTTCGATAATAAATAGTAGAATCTCTATAGCTTTTCATATTCTTCTGGGTGTTGGGTAAAAAAATGTGTTGTGTGTATTTCGTCAAGAAACATACAAAATGCGTACCGAACAGATAAGAAACAGGTATTTCACCTGTTTTCATGTTTAAAAAGCAGGTGAAATACCTATTTTTATTTATTAAATGACTTTTAAATGACGATGCAAGATAAAATAGCGCATTTTTCTACCTGTGTCAATCCTTTTTTACAATAGTATTGACACTATTCTGAATATTTTATTAGAAAAGGATACACTCTTTGTCACATTTGAAGACATTAATCAACATTAGCCAATGTAGGCAAGTACAATCCAATGCTCCACCGCTGTTCTTTCCCTCCAATAGTGAGATCAATAATATCTGTTGCTCCAGAAATAGGGTAGGCATCACTATCTACTACATCATTTTGATTGTTGTCAGCATCTTTTGGCGAAACTTCAAAACCATCAGGAATTTGGAAGACCACAAAATACTTGCCTTCTGGTAGGCGGTCAAAAGAATAGTATCCCGCTTTTCCTGTTTTGGGATGCTCACTAGTTTTGGTGCTGAATACTTGATGGGTTTCTGCATTGCAGAGTATCACCACAAAATCATTTAAGCCTTCTTCATGCCTATCTTGGATACCGTCTTTATTTGAATCAAGCCATACCCAATTTCCAATACTGGCTGAATACGGTTTAACGGTCTGTTTCTTTACCTTCATGTTTTTTCCATTGGGGTTGGCTCCCAATACAGAAACAGAAATACAAAGCAAAAGAAAGAGGGCTAAAAAGAAGTGATGAATAGAAACGACAGATCGGGAATAACCTGTACTAATAACAATAGTTGTCATGGTGCGAGAACGCACTGAGGATAATTTTTTCATGGGCTTGGCTTGGGTGAATTTGTAAAATAAAGCAAATACAGTAGAATAAAACCAACTATTATGCCAAAAATCCAAGTAAAATGTTAATGTTTTATTGAAGCCTTTCGAAAACGTTTTACAGAATAATTTATCACATTAAAGCAATTGAGATGAGTTATTTTCGAAGAATTGAGGAATTAAAAGCTATCTGTCTACCTTGGCGCAAAGTCTTTTTTTGCTAAACTGTAGGTACTAATGCAACGGTGAAATGATAAGAAGGCTTACTTTAATTTCGACTCTTTCTATAGTATTTTACCAAAAATAGAGTAATAGATTTTGCTATAGCTATATTCTTTTAACGCATTGTAATTTAATTACAACTAACATGGTATAATTCTATCTATCAAATAAACATGCAAACTATAATCATGTGACAAAAATTCATTTTTCTTTTTTTTATTGAAAAATACAATATGATTGTAATAAAATCACATTGTATGATAAACATTTTACATTAAAATATTTTTTTATGCGATATTTTTTGAAAATATTGAATTTAAAAATAAAATTACGCCATTTGTTTTATTACTTTTAAACACCTATTTTATATTCATGTGTTTAGCTAAAAAAAAGTGTTTTTATTAAAAAAACAATGTATTATTAATAATTCGAACTAAAAAAAAGTGAAATAATTCTTTTTTTAGTTCAAAAACAATTATTTTAGTAACATAGTCTTTGCAAATCAAGGTTTGAAATATTTCTTTTTGTATTAGAATTGTACTACTTTTGCAGGGCGCAATTTAAAAATGAAGTTTTATGAAAAAATATGTTTTTTCATAATTTTCAGTTTAGTACCACCAACACATCAAAAAATAAAACTTCATTATACTTGTTAATACAATATTAATACAAGTACAAATAAAAAGATTAAGTAATTACTGAAACTTAATTTTTTCCATGACGTAATTGTAATTATATAATAAAGATATGCAGTGTTGTTTATCATAGGAATTTGCTCTTTCTACTCTGGTGGTTAATTGTTGAAAAATTTGTGTGTGTGTGTAATTTCTTCTTTCAACTTCTATCTTCCACTTCTATAAACGAGTGATTTATTGATACGGCACTGCTCTTTTTTTTAAATACAGTCCATTCCAAGAGTTAAATAAAACTCTTAAACTTATCCCCAATTACTCTCCATTCAAGTTACAAAGTCTCTGTTTCTCCCCTACTAAAGCAGTTAAAAACTTAAATGAAGCACAGAAAATTTCCTTTCCTACATTTAAAATCCATACTTTTAGTAAAACTTTCAATGAAATTCAAGGCAATGATTTTGTCTGTTTGAGTTTTCGAGAAATACTCCAAAAATATTTTATATATGCAATTTCACAAAACTGATATTGAAGTATTTTCTCAATTTTCATTTTACCTCTTCTCATCCTAACCTATCACCCAAGATGACTATCCTTTCTCTAATCCCCCCTCTAATTGCTATTCTACTTGCCATTCGCACAAAACAAGTATTCATTTCCTTGCTGTTCGGAATTTGGTTGGGTTGGATAATTTTGCATGGCGGCAATATACTTACAGGGAGCTTCGCTACCGTTCAAGCATTGGTAGATGTGTTTCAGGACGAAGGCAATACACGCACCATCATGTTTTGCGCTTTGGTGGGGGCATTGATTGTGTTCATCCAAAAATCAGGCGGAGTAGAAGGATTTATCAATGTAGTGAATCGTTGGGTAGAGAAAAGAGAAGCAGCCAATAAAGGGAGCAGCAGAGTGACTGTACAACTATTGGCATGGTTGACAGGAATTTTGATTTTTGTAGAATCCAGTATTTCGGTACTAACCGTTGGAGCATTGTACCGCCCAATATTTGATAAGATGGGCATTCCTCGCGAAAAATTAGCATATATTGCAGACTCAAGCTCTGCGCCTGCCTGCATCCTCATGCCCTTCAATGCTTGGGGTGCTTTCATCATGGGACTTTTGCTGACTCAAGGATTTGAAAATCCATTCAGTACCCTCATTCAATCCATGATGTACAATTTCTATCCCATACTTGCTTTGTTATTTGCTTTGGTAATCATCCTCACACAAAAAGATTTTGGGGCGATGGAACAGGCAGAAAAACGGGCAAAAGAAGAAGGCAAACTCTTGGCGGACGATGCCGTTCCGATGATGAGTTCGGATATCACCCTACTCCATACCAAGGATAAAGTCGTTCCCAAAGCCTTCAATATGATTATTCCCATTACTACAATGGTTTTGATGATGCCTTTGATGCTGATTTACACAGGTTGGGAAACCGCCATTGCAGAACTTCCGAATGCAAGTGGACTCCAAACCGCTTTTTTAGCCATCGGCAAAGGTTCAGGTTCTACTGCGGTATTGATGGCAGTTATTACTTCCATTCTCACCAGTATGGGACTTTACAAAATACAAGGGATTTTTGGTTTCCGAGAAATGGTAGATTTGTCTTTGGAAGGTATTGCAGCCTTACTGCCACTTGCCTTGTTGATGATTTTGGCATTCGCCATTGGCGCAGTTTGTAAGGAATTGCAGACAGGACTCTACATCGCCACC
>JBGCDY010000716.1:0-7875 GCA_045105835.1 Chitinophagales bacterium | reverse complement strand
CCATTCATTTATAGGTCTTCACATTTGAAAATAAAAGAGATAGCACCACCTTAGATACTACAGAATGGAATTGTTAAGTATGATTATTAAGATATGGAATTAATAATTTTGATTTGTTGCTTTCACTTAGGTAAAGATGTTTTGCCGCAAAAAGTAAACAGTAAATGATATTTTTTCTCAAAAAAAAATCCGATATTGTAGAAAAGATAGGAGGAAAAGAAGGTTTTTCGAAAACTAAAAAGTTGTAAATCATAGCCTTTATCTTTTTTATTTAAAATTTGTTTTTTACTACACACAAGCCCTCAATTCACTCTCAAGTAACAACTATATTTAATCTCATCAATAAGAAAAAACATGTAAGATTTTTTTTTTGCTAAAAAATTTAAATTTTTAGCAATTGCATGTTTACTTTTTGAACCAAACGACCCTTTATAATATATGGCATCTTATACAAAATTCGATAAGCTGTTCAAACAGTGTTACAGGTACTGTATGCCTGTGCTCAAAAAATATGCAATTACGGAACAAGATGCAGAGGATGCTTTTACCGAAGCCATTACTATTTTTTGGATGCACTGGAAACGTGGGAGCATTAAAAATCGAAAGAATATACCTGCTTTTGTTTGTACAACGGCTGTTCGGCTGCTGCACAAACAAAATAAAAATAGGGTAACAACGATTGAAGACAAGGTACTGTCCGATGAGGCAGCGGTAGAGGATTTATTGAATAATTCCTTGGGGAAATCCTTGGGACACAAAACATTGTTACTCAAAAAAGCTTTTAAAAAATTGGGTGAAGCCTGTCAACAATTAATTACTGCAAAATACATTTACAAGCATAGCTATGAGGAAATTGCAGAAGATTTTGGACAAAAAAATTTTCAAGTAACCAAAACACAGACACATAGATGTCTTAAAAGAGTGAAAACTTATTATTCAAAAGAACTATTGGAAACAAAAAGATAACATTACTTAAAACCTTACACTTATGCCCGAATACGATGATACTGATGGGATTCATGATTACTTAGAAGGAGATATGGACAAAACTGCCCTTGAAGCATTTGAAGAGTTGGTGAACAATGATCCTCAATTGAAGCAGGAAGTCGAGTGGCACAAAAATTTCAAGGATGCAGTCTTTGTGGCTGAAAAAGAAGAACTCGCACAAAGAGTAAAAGAGCTGATTGCAGTAGAAAAAGAGCAGGGATCAAAAGATAATTCTGTTGTTTCGCTTCCAAAACCTTCCAACCAAAAGCGTTTTTATTGGATAGCTGCGGCAGCTGTGCTGTTACTTACCTTTGGACTCGGTTTATTATTTATGCCAAATAATGAAAATTCCTTGTTGGTCAATGAATTACAAAAAACCTATGCCGCACCTGTAGTGACAATGGGAGAAAATGAACCGAACTCTGACCAGATTTGGCAAGAGTCCATAAGTGCCTATCAACTGAAAGACTACAAAAAAGTAGTTTTACTCTTGTCTCAAAAAGAACAGCATTCTTCTTTGGATTCGGAGCAAAAATTCTATTTAGGCTTGGCACATTTGTATCAAGAAAAAGGACAAACTCAAAAAGCAATTCAATACTTTGCGACTGCAAAGAAAGAAAACCCAATGCTTTATGAAGAAAATAGCAATTGGTACATTGCATTGGCATACCTAAAAGTGGATGATAAAGAAGCTGCAAAGGAGTATTTGCAGCAAATTGTCAGTACCAAAAGCTGGAAACACCAAGAAGCACAGGAGTTATTGGAGGAATTGTAGGAGAAATTATTTTACCTCATTTCCATTGATATAGGTTTTCAAGACTTCAATTGTTTCCAATTCGCTCACAGGCACTTCAAAAGGATTTTTATCCACGACAATAAAGTCCGCATATTTGCCGACTTCCAAAGAACCTATTTTATCTTCTCGGTGTATCTGCCAAGCCGCATCAATGGTCAAAGATTTTAGGGCATCCATGCGGTCAATCGCCTGACTTCCACCTAAGACAGTTCCCTTTTGGGTTTTTCGTTCGATTGCCGTTTGCATCAATCGGAAAGGGCGGCTGGCAAACATGGGTTGGTCGGCGTGAATCGAATAAACAATGCCTTTGTCCTGAACGCTCCGCACAGGCAAAATACCCTCAGCTCTTTCCTCACCCAACATACTTTCCTTCAAAGCGTCGCCATAATAATACAAATGGTTGATGTGGAAACTTGGCGTAATGTTGAGGGTTTTCAATTGGTCCATATTGGCTTCTGGTAATAGTAAACAATGTTCCAATCTATGTCTCCCTTGTGAAATATCCATCTTTTGACTCACTTCTTCAAAGACCTCCAAAACCTCTGCAATAGCTGCATCGCCTTGTGTATGCATTGCAATCTGCCAGCCCTTGTTGTGGTATTCTTCAATAAATTTCTTTAGTTCCGCTTTTTGTATCAATGCCTTACCTTTGTGCCCTTCGGGAATGTGAAGTTTGTTTTGTGTCAAGTCAGAAGTTTGGTAAGGCTCTTTCAAGTACATCGTGCCGATGTAAGGCGAACCATCGTACCAGTGTTTGATGCCGATGATGTTGTAAAAATCATCTTTGGAAACAGATTTTTTGAGGACAGGAAAATCGTGGCGGAGGTAAATAAAATGTCGGGGTAGGGGAGTGCGAGTGGGTAGAAAACCCAGTTTTTCCAAAGCCATGCTCACAAGGTTTGAAGTCTTGGAAGACAAATGTTCAAAAAGCATCAGGCTTTTTTCGTCATTGATGGTCAGCCCTGTTGAGACGACTGTGGTGTTGCCTTGAAGTGCATAGTCTTTCATCGTATTGCCGATGGCAGCCGTTAATTTGGGAACGGTAAAAACCTCGTCTTTGAGGGTTTCGAGAAAAGGTTTGAAGGCGACTTGTTCGACAATCAAACCTGTCAAATTTCCATTTACATCCTTGTCATAATAACTCAATTTGGAAGGATTGGGTGTTTGTTTATTGATGCCCACCTTCTCAAATACGGGCGTATTGACCCAATAACTGTGGAGGCTTTGCGCTAATAAAACCACAGGATTGTTGGGCGCAATTTTGTCCAAATATTGAATGCTCGGTACTTTTAAATCTTCTACCAAAATGGGGTCAATGCCTTTGCAGACAATCCATTCGCCTTCTTTTGTATTCGCCACCGCTTTCTCCAAATACTCCCAAACTTCTTGGTTGGATTTGTGTTTGAAGCCTGATAAATCGACCATTTCGGACAACAAAGCCGAAAGTGCAGGGTGGGTATGTGGGTCGATAAAACCTGGCATAAGCGTTTTTCCTTGCAAATCGACTACTTCAATGCCTTCTCTTTGAAGGGATGTGATTTCTTGATTCGACCCTATCGCTTCAACTTTTCCTTCGTGAACGAACATGGCTTCTGCGGAAGGATTTTGTTTATCTACCGTAATGATGTTGGCATTGGTGTAGATGGTGCTTTTGTTTGGAGCGAAATCTTGTAGGATGTATTGGTATGCAATGAACAAGAGTAGGAGAAGGACGGCGAAAATGGGGAGTAGTTTTTTCAATTTGAATGATTTTGGAGGTTTGGCTAGCTGCAAATTAAAATTAAAATGAGAATAAAAATTAAAAATGCACTTCAAAATCAAATCTTGATGAAATTGATTTTGAAGTGTTCTCAAATTAAAAATACCAAAAAATTAGACAAACTTTTCAAAATCAACTAATGACGATGTGGATGATGGTGTCCTCTTCCTTTTGGAGAGTGTGGAGGGTGATTGTTGCCGCCTCTAAACAAGCCGCCATGTTTGTGCAATTCTTGGCTGGGTGTTCCCGAAAAACAAATCGGGACGGAGGGGAAATTGTCGGTGATGATATAGTGGTATTCTTTTTGGCTTTCGGGAGTTTTGCCCCATTTTCCATTGCAGGCATCTAAATCCGAAAGAGTAGCAATGTATTCGTAGTCATTGAAGTACATGCCATTGAAGTTGCCATCAGGAGCCGTTTTTCCATCCCCAGAACGTTTGCCTTTTCGGAGTTGATAGCCACTTTCATACGCCGCTAATTTGCCGTTTTCATTGTAGCCATATTTGTAGTAAATCGGAAAACCATCTGCTGCGTAGCCCACCTTGACCATTTCCGAACCATCTGCACCCAGTTCTTGGAGGTAAGCCGAAGGTGTGCCGTGGTAGTGGTATTTGCCAGTTGGTTGAACGTGGGCATTGTTGCAGTCCAAGCCCAAATCTATGAGGGAAGAAAATGTGGTGATGTTCCATTCTCGGTTGCTCATGCCATTTGAACCAATAAAAAACTCGCCAGTGAAAGGGTCAATCGACACACCACTGAACAGGACACCTGTATCAAAACCCTGCCCACCTGTGGTTTGCTCCGCAATTTTGGGATGCAAGGGAATTGAAAAAGTCCATTCACGTTCTTGAATGGTGTTGGGGTTTCCTTGGTTGGGAAATTCTCCCACCGAATGACTCGGAATGCTGTTGATGTGGATGATTCGCTTTCCTTGTGATTCGTCTATTTGTTCTTCAAAGAGGCTTTTTTCCTGCAATTTGCTTTGGATATTCACTTGACATTCTTCTGAATCGAGGTGAATTAGGTAGTTGTCGCCAGTGATTTGACCAATGGCTGATTGTTGGTGGTGTTGGCTGATTCGGTAGGTTTGAGCAGCGGAGGCAATTAATATTCCTGCAATCAACAGGGCTGCGATGACTTTGGGAAAAAAGGGGAGTTTTTTCATTGTTGATTCAATTTTTGAAGTTTCAAAAGTACTATGAACCTTTGGGGTTTATGGGTAGTAAACCTGCAAAGCTTTCAATGATTAGACCCTTGAAAATGAAAAAACTTTTGGGCTGCGTATATTTTTCGTGTGGAAACTCAATCCTCCAAATTCATCCGCATCGAAACCATTAGTTTGGAGAAACCTACTTTTTGATAGGCTTTGATGGCGGCTGGATTGTCGTTGTAAACCTCCAATTGAAGCTCGGTGATGCCTTGAAGTGTACACCATTCTTTAAGCCCGTTTATTATCAATCCATTGACTCCTCGCCCTCGAAATGTTGGCAAAACATACATGAAACCGAGATAGGCAAATCGTTGGTGTTTGTATTTGGAGGCGGTTACTTGCTTGATGCGTGCATAGCCACTGCCAATGAGTTGTCCTTCTGATTCCGCTACCAAGAGTTGGATATGTGGGGCGGTGATGAGTTCTTTTATGTCGTAGTAGTGGATTTTTTCGTCTTTCAAGGTGGTATCAAAAGGGCGTTCTGCTTCAATGACTCCTTGTTCAAATTGGAGTAGGGTCGAAAGGTCGTTTAATGTGGCTGGTCGGGTGTTGATTGGAGGCATATTTAGGCGAATTATCAGAAGTTTTATGTGGGACTTGTAGATTGGGTAAGGTAACGGAATTCTTGTGCTGAGATTTTGGGGTAAATAGTGAATGGGGTTCCCAGGTGTAAGTATTGAGTCTAAGGTTTATTAAATTCTGTTTGTGATAAGTTATTATTGAATTTGATGTTTGACCAAGTAACTTTTATCCAAGGATCATTGCTGATTTCTGCATTCCATGTTGATGTTTTGTATTGGCGTTTGCTTGGAATTGACAGTCCTTCAATTTCTTCATATTGCATTTGCATAAGCATAGGTTTTTCTGTAACATTGAAGTCTATTACAGTAAATAGGAATTGATCCACTAGCGAGGTCTCTTGATTGATGTAAAGTTGGTAAATATCAGTTGGTTTTTTCTTTTTAGAGTTAAATGTTATTTTAACTACGTCGTATAACTTGTTGTCAATCTTTGCCTCTTCAATGTATTCATAATTTACGCTGGAGTCTAGTAGCTTTGGCAGCATTGTAAACCAATAAAAATTTGTCTTCCTGTTGAAGCTCACCCTTTCAAGCATTGTGCTGTCTTGCAAATATTCATCATTGTGTTTTAACCAAAAATGACCTCCATCAAAACCTTGTATTATTTCCCCTGATAGTTGGGGCAAAGTTCTTTCATGCTTGTGATATATTCCTAAACATAACCCTCCTGCAAATATGTATTTTTCTGTAGAAATATCTGTTTTGCCATCAGGAGTTTCATAGGTATAGCTATAGACAACATCTTTCTTTTTGGTAAGAGTCTCGTATGTACCTACTTTTTGAACCATTTCATAGACAAGTTTATGCCCTTTATTTTTAAATATTGGGGTGGCATCTTTTTTTGATTGACTCCTATTCTCACAAGAGGTAAAGGAACAAGTAAGAATCAATATTATTAGATAGTTGAATTTCATTATTGTTATTATTTATTTGTAATGTTTTTGGCTGCCCAAATATAGCTTTTCGCAGGAAGATATCGAGTGGTAAATATAGCGAAAATCGGATTAGGTCTGCAAGGGTAAATTGGGAGGAATATATCTGTTTTTCCTTATGACCAGTTTATACTTCAATGACAATCATTCCTGTTTCCATTAATGGAACTTGTTTGACTACGTGTCCCTCAGGACTAATAGCAGAAGTTGGTCCATAAGAAATTCGTCCGTTGTGATCTCCTGTTACATCCGCAGAAACAAGCCAAACCTTTGTTTCGTTTACCCGCTCAATACGCATTTTGTGATGCAAGTGTTTGAATTTCTCAGCGGTTTCGTACTTCATCATATTGTTTGCGGGACACAATATCAATGTCGCTCCTTGTTTGACGAGATTCTTGGCAGCTTCTGGAAACTGGGTGTCGTAGCAAATGTTTATTCCAAATATTAAATCGTTGATTTGAAAGACAGGATATTCGGAGCCTGCCTTGAATATTCGTTCACCCTCTAAGAGGTGGGTTTTTCTGTATTGCCCCATCAGTTCTCCCTCTTTTATGACTACCGCAGTATTAAACAAGTATTCATTATGTTGCTCTATTAGCCCAAAAACAATTACGGGTTTGTATCTTTTCAATTGTTGACGGATGGCGGCAAAGATTGTAGAAGACAAACTAAGGGCATGTTTTTTTGCAGATGGTTCGTCTGTAAGATAACCTTGCAAAAAGCATTCTGGAAAACAAACCAGTGAAACGCCCTTTTCTTCCGCCTGTGCAACAAATTTTTCAATCCATCTAAGCGAAACTTCCATATTTTCTCTTGTGTCTGGAACTTGGCAAGCAGCTACTTTTATGGGCATATTGGTTTCTGTGTTTTCGTTTTTTATCTGTTTTTTGGTGGGGCATAATTTTGTGTATGTGGTCTTGCCTGCTGGCTTTTCTAAAAGTCTTCGCCTGCAATAATTAGTCTGAAATCCGCAAAATTATCCTCTACCTTATCAAATTGTATCGAGTTTCATTGAAATAAGGGATTTAGCAAATAAAAGCCTAGGCATTTTACTCGTTCTTTTTCCTTTTAGATGCGTTAAAAATTTTGACCATAGCCCAGCTATGCTAAAATTTTTTGCCTTCCTAAAATTTGCGTAGCTTATTTATTTCTATCTCCCTAATTAAATTTTCCATCAAATTCCTAATACCTTTTTCTTGATAAATCAATTGAACAGCTTCAATATATTGCGCTACAAATCGTTGGTTTTCTTCAAGGTTACCAAAAAGTTCACGTTGTTTAAGGAAACCAATATTATCGTTTTGAGTGGTCTTTGCAAACTGATATAATTCGGCCTTCATCGAGTCAATAATCTCTAAAGGTTCATCTTTTTCATTGACACCTTTATCACTATAATAACACCATGCCGCTAAAATAAATGTTGCATATTTGATGCTTCCGCCATTTGCTAAGTTTTCTTGAAGTGTCGGAATTAAGAACTTGGGCAACTTTGCAGAACTTTCCGAACAGATGCGGCTGACGCTGTCCTTTATGTTAGGATTGGCAAAACGCTCCTCCAAAGTATCTTTGTATTTCTCAATATCCATTCCTTCTACCGTACCCAAAACAGG
>JBGCDY010000715.1:0-4723 GCA_045105835.1 Chitinophagales bacterium | reverse complement strand
GAGCTGCCCAAAATCAATTGTATTCCGAACACAAATACAAAATGATGGGGGTTTGCCTCCGCTACGGAAAGGACAGAGCAGATGCTGAAGACATCCTACAAGAGGGTTTCTTCAAGGTATTTTGTGATTTGAAGCAGTTTTCTGGTACGGGCCCTTTGGGAGCGTGGATTCGGCGGGTGATGGTCAATACAGCTTTGATGCATGTTCGGAAGAACAAAAACAAGCTTTTTCCTTCGGTAGAATTGGAGAAAGTGGAATATATGCAGGCTTCGGACGAGGACTTGTTTAGTAAGTTTCGGATGAAGGCTTTGGTGCAGATGATCCAACAATTGCCTGATGGTTACCGAATGGTTTTTAATATGTATGTCATTGAAGGGTATTCACACAAAGAAATAGCTAAGCAGTTGGGAATTTCAGAAAGTACGTCTAAGTCGCAACTATCGAGGGCTAAAATGACGTTAAGACAATTACTGGAGAAACATTTAACGGTTTAGACTGGTGTATTGATGCTTTGTCGATCATGAAGTGAAGTGTATCGTTGAATGATTGGTTGTTAATAATTCGTGGTTTTGAGTTGAGTTCACTCCGTAGGACTTTACATAAAACACGAATTAATTTAAAACCAATTAATTAGACAATACAAAACCATACTTATAAAATCCATTAAATCTGACTTTTATACTACTGTGCAATCGGAACAAGTATTGGAGTGGTAACATTATTCATCACTTTGAACTTACAAAAAAAAATAAATGGACGAAAATTTACATAATGACCCTTTAGAGGACTTTTTTCGCCGTTCTTTGGACGATTTTGGTGATGAGCCCTCTGATGATGTCTGGAGCAATCTGGACGAACGGCTCACGTTGCACGAAAGTGGAGCGGCTGGAGAAGGTGTAAGTCCCCCTACTGCCAGCGGTTCTTCGATTGTGGGAAGCACATTCACCAAATGGATTGCTTTTGCGGCTGTTCTCTCCTTCTTAGGCATTTTCACCTACCATGTTTACCAACAAAACACCGAAATCGCTAACCTAAGCGAACACATTGACCAACAGACTCAAACGATTGAAAAACTCAACGATAAAGTAGACAACCTACAATATACAGAAGATAGAAGCAGCCAAGATTTGCTTCAAAAAGAAGATTCAAAAGACAACAGTATTCCACTGCAAAACAACAATTTGCAGAAAATGAATAGCATGGACGAAAGCGGTATTGCAGGTTCGACAAACGATACAGATATTGCCAATCCATTGCAAAAAGAGGCTTCTACAAATAGTGGCAATTCTTTCGGCACAAACGATTTGAAGAAAAAAAATACTCGTAAAAGAAATCGCATTGCAGGGACAAAAGGCAAAACTGACAGCTTCAATGGGGTACAAAAAGATGCGCCTGCAAATACAGGCAATTCTTTCGGCACAAACGATTTGAAAGAAAAAAATACGCTTGAAGAAAATCGCATTGCAGTGGCAAAAGGCAAGACAAAGACCTCCAATGGGCTGCAAAAAAATGCGCCTGCAAAAATGGACAATCCTTTGAATGAAAACATTTTGAAGAGTACAAACACCTTTGAAGGCAGTTCCATTGCAGCAACAAAAGACGAAACAGGCATCACCGATGAACTGCAAAAAGTTTTGCCTACGAACATGGGTAATCCGTTCGAGAAAAATGTTTTGAAAGAAGAAGATAAGCTTGAAGACAATTCTATTGCAGTAGCAAAAGACGAAACAGACATCATTGATGAACTGCAAAAAGGTTCTCCAGAAAACGTGGGTAATTCTTTGAATGAAAACGTTTTGAAGGAAGAGGTGATTTTGGATAAATTGGATTCTAATTCAGGTAATACGGGTGAGAATGCCAAGGTTTTGACCGAAATATTGGAGAATGAAACGCCACCTTTAATGACAGAAGAAGCTAAAAAACAAGAAACGACTTTACCTATCAACAATACCCAAACTAAAAAAACAAAAGAGGCTAAGGCAAAAAAGTCTAAAACGAAAAAAAGCAAACTTCCCAAAACAACTACTCCTAAAAAAAAATCCTCCCTCCCAGAAGGGGCATTGGCAGAAAAATCCTCTTCAAAGGCAGACGAAAAGGTTTCCGTTGAAATAGCAGATACTGAATCTCTACCAGAGATTCCTTCTTCTTCGGATAACAGCAAATGGTCGATTGCAGCTAGTTTTGCACCCAGTTACAGCTTTAGACGAATCAAAAACAAAGGTTCAAAGGATATTGCCAAAGAAATCAACAGCCGAGAAAAAGCGGGGTTTTCTTATGATGTGGGCATAGAACTGGCTTACCGATTCCAAAAAAATTGGTCTGTGAAGTCGGGAATCCAATACCGCCAAGTCCAACAGGTAGCTGACCATAGATTCAGATTGGACTGCAGACGAAGAGACAGTGGGCCTGGAATTCCACAATGGGCAAACATTTTTGACTGTAGGGCCGAGAAGGTAAGGGGCAGTTATGGAGAAGTAGATTTAGATTTCGAATTGCAAGCAATCTCCCCTATTCAAGGAAACGATGAACTGGAGTTGGATGTAGAAAACAAACTAAATTTCAAGTGGTTGCGCATCCCTGTATTGGTCCAACATACACTCGGCAATGGGCGATTGAAGGCAAGTGTGACGGGCGGTTTGGCGGCTAATTTTTTGTTGAACGAAAAACCTGCTTTCAAAACCAAAAAACTTCAAGATGGGCGGTTTGAACATAGAGGTGTCAGGCATCAAAAACCTCAAAATGCTCCTACGCCGAATAAGGTTTCCAAAAACTATTTGGAATACGTGGTAGGGCTGGGAATGAGTTATCAAACTACCAATAAATTACAATTGTTTGTAGAACCGACCTATTCTTCTGCTTTGAAGCCCGTGTTTGAAAACCAAGAAGTTCAAACGACTCCTTTTTCACTAAGTGGAAACGTTGGGATTAGGCTTTCGTTTTAGGTCTTCTGATATAGCATCAAATGATTCATTATTGGGTAGTGAACCCCAAAAAACTCCATATCTCATTGAAGGTATGGAGTTTTTTTGTGCCTTGTATGGGCTATAATAGCAAAGAGGTCAAAAAAAAATTAGCTACAAAATAGCTTCTAATTGACAACACTTAGAAACGAGAATATAGGCTTTGTTCTACAAGAAATTGATTTTGAAGTACATTTTTAATTTTCATTCATTCGTCTAAGTATTTGAAAGAGGCTTTTTTATGTAAAGTATAGAATTTCAAAAAAAAAAATAGTGCTTTATTTATATCTATCTAGCGAGACTTTTAGCTTTTTTTGTTTTTAAACGAATATGTAAAACAACTTAGTAAGGATAATCAAAATGATTACACTGAAAAATTATTTTACATATAAAAATAATGCAATTTTACCACAAAAAAAAATTTAAGACATGAAACAATTGTTTATCCTATCCCTAGTTATGATTGCCTTTACTGTTAGTACACAGGCACAAACTATGGAGGAACTAAAAACCAAAAAAGCAGATTTAGAAACCCAACGAAAAGCGAAACAATCAGAAGCGGATGCATTCAATTCTGAGATTGGTAGTCTCGCCCAACAAATCCAAATCATGTCGGGCTGGCAAACAGGCTTGAACGGTTTGATAGGGCTTAATTTTGGGTCTTCCAACAACTGGGCGGCAAATGCCAACCGAAACAGTTCTACTTCGATATTAAACTTGGGACTAAATGGTTATGCGAACAATATCAAAGAAAAGACTTATTGGAGAAATACTTTGACAGCAAATGTTAGCTGGCAAGGTTTGGACAACAACACGAAAGATGATCAAGCGGGTACTGATTTTCTAGCAGATAGAAATGCGGATGTATTGATTTTCTCTTCTTTGTATGGTTTTAGATTGAGCGAAGACATTGCGATCACTGCTTTGGGAGATTTGAACACTTCTATCTTCAACTTCCTTGCTCCTGGTACATTTGATGTCGGAATTGGTGCGACTTGGACTCCAAAATCTATTCCTAATTTGGTAGTAGTGGTTCATCCTTTGACCTATCACTTTGCATTCTCTGCTTTCGACAATGTTGATAGCCAGTCTGCTGTAGGCGCAAAATTGAAAGCTACTTACACCCATAAATTTCCTGGCGGAATTGTTTGGTCTTCTAACTTGGGCGCATTTCTTCCTTACAGCAGTGAAGAATTCCCTATTAGTTACTTTGATGAAGCAGGCGTAGAACAATCAGGTCAAGAGGGATTGTTTGAATACACATGGATCAATTCATTGGCAATTGCTGATGTTTGGAAAGGTGTTGGAGTAGGAATCACCTACGGAATTAGAGATGCTAAATTTGAATTTCCTTTAGGTACACAGTCTTATACTGCTATTGGTTTGACTTATGGCTTTTAATTAATACCGTAAAACACATACAATACCTTTGTGTAGAAATAGAAATGCTGCTTGAGTCTAGAATGATTCAAGCAGCATTTTTTTGATTTATCGACACTTCAATAATAGATTCCTTAGCTCTAGTGCCTCCTTTTCTGCCCCGAAAATTCCATCGCCTCTCCTTTTCCAAATCCATAGCTAAAGCCCAAGGTCACAAAACGCCCTCTAAATCCTCGGCTATAAATATAAAAATCAGGTTGGAAAGTTTCAATTTCACGTATGCGGGATGCAAAAATATCTCTGACACTCATATTCAACACTGCCTTTCCCTTCAATAACTTCTTACGCACTCCTAAGTCTGCCGAAATTTGATCAGAAGTTTC
>JBGCDY010000714.1:0-2909 GCA_045105835.1 Chitinophagales bacterium | reverse complement strand
TTTAGATAGTGAGGTGTAATCTTCGGAGGAACGGAGAAGAGCCTGTGCCGATTTCTCGGCATGACATCTCGCTATCGGTCTTGAGATTACATGCCGAGGTTTCGGCACAAGCTATTTTCGCTTCGCTGCAAGATGTCACCTCAAAACCTTAAATTATTTTTGAAACACTGTAGTAAAATTGCTACTTACCCTTACTTGGAATCACATAAGACAATGTAGCAAGGTAGATATTGAAGTTGTTAGAAGGTTCTACATTCCACGTTTCTTGTCGCCAATACTTCAAGTTCAAAGCCAACTGTTTGCTTAGCTTATAGTTGAAGCCAACGATATAACGCACCCGTCTAAAATCACCTACTTTGTTTGTCCGAAACCACGGCTCAAACCCTACAAATGGTTTGATTTTTCCGAGATTCAGCAAAGAAAAAGTGGTTTTCCAACGAACAAAATCTTCATCCACACGCTCTTTGATGTCAAAAGCATAATGGTATCGCAGCGAGCTGCTGAGGTGAAGATTGCCAATTTTTCGACCGTATATTAAATCCAACCATATAAACTGACGGTTTGTACCATTCGGGATAAACCATGTCCTTTCTGCCAATTGAACAGCCCAATATTTACCAAACTTTCGCTTCAATGAAATGTCTATCGACATGTTTTGATAAGCAGAAACATCGTCGTTGAGGCGAAGGATGGGCGCAATCGCAAAAGAGGTTCTATCATCTATGTTTTTTTGGAGTTTCATTGAAGTCCACATGATGTTGTCGCTCGTTTGGGCTTCTATAGAAGTCAAAGAAAATAGGAATAAGGGCAATAGAGAAATGAGGAGTAAGGAACGTAAACCTAGCATAGAAATGAATTAAAATAGCCTGTCCCGAGAACTTGGGAAGAATGAAAAATGTGCTTTACAATCAAGATAGACAAGACTTTAAATCTCCCTGAACAAGATTAGGGATTTAGCAAATAATAGCCTACGCAAATTTATTTCTATCTCCCTTAAGTCCAACTTTGAAGTAAAAATTGAGTCTGTAACCAACGAACAAATGCCGCCTCCACAAATCTGAAGACGGCATTTTTTTAACCAAAAAAGATTTTAAATTATCTATCTATCAACTACCTAATACCCTCCCTTCAAATCATAAATTTCTTCAAACCCTTTCTTTGCCAAAAGCCTTGCTGCTTTACCGCTTCTGTTGCCGCTTTTGCAGTAGAGATAAATCGGCTTGGATTTGTCGAATTGCTCCATTTGCACCGCAAAATCTCGGTCAAAAAAACTGATGTTGACGGCACTCTCAAAATGTCCTCGATTAAACTCCATTGCAGTGCGCACATCAATCACCTGCGCTTCTTTATCCGCTTCAATAGCAGACTTGAAGTCTTTAGAATTCAGTAGTGTAGCCGTATTTTGAGCATTGGAAGTATTAGAAAAAAGGAAGCTGAATAAACCCATAATGAGAATGATTTTGATTGAATTCGTTTTTTAGAGAACTTATGAAGACTACGGAAGTTTTGGAAACTTCCGTAGTCTCTATGTGGTACTTTTATTTTACAAAGTCGAAGGACAAACATAATCTGTCACCGAAATCCCTGCCGCTTTGATGGCTCTAAAACCGCCTTTCACATCCACCAAATTGTGGTAGCCTCTTGACTTCAATATCGAAGCTGCAATCATCGAACGGTAACCGCCCAAACAGTGTACATAAAAAGGAGTTTCTCGGGGCATACCAGCCAAATGGTAGTTCAACTCTGACAAAGGCATATTCTCTGCCCCTTCAACATGCTCAGACAAAAATTCCGATTTTTTGCGAACGTCCACTATCGCTATTTCGGCATTGTTCAGTGCCATTTTAGTCAATGCTTCCGCAGTTACCCCTTCAATGGTATCAATCTCTTTTCCAGCTTTTTTCCATGCCTCAAAACCACCTTGCAAATAGCCCAACACATTGTCAAAGCCCACTCTCGCCAAACGTGTCACTGCTTCCTCCAATCGGTCTTCGTTCACCACCAACAGAATTGGCTGCTTCACATCCTTAATCAAATCACCTACCCAAGGGGCAAAACTACCGTCCAAGCCAATGAAAATAGATCGAGGAATGTGTCCTTCTCCAAATTCATTTTCACTTCTCACATCCAATACCACTGCTTCTGTCTCATTTGCAGCCGCTTCAAAAGCATTTGCAAACAAAGCTGTTTCTCCTTTTTCCAAGACCTCATCAATACTCGCATAACCTTCCTTATTCATCATCACATTCATCGGGAAATAAGCTGGAGGAGGCAACAAACCATCCGTTACTTCTTTGACAAATTCATCTTTGGTCATATCAGCCCGCAAAGCATAGTTCACTTTCTTTTGATTACCGAGCGTATCCACCGTTTCTTTCATCATGTTTTTGCCACAAGCTGAACCCGCACCGTGAGCAGGATAAACAATGATTTCATCCGCCAAAGGCATAATTTTGTTGCGAAGGCTATCAAAAAGCAAACCCGCCAATTCTTCTTGGGTCATGTGTGCTGCTTTCTGTGCCAAATCGGGACGACCTACATCTCCCAAAAACAAGGTGTCACCAGAAAAAATCGCATGGTTTTTACCGTTTTCATCCTTCAATAAATAAGTCGTACTTTCCATCGTATGACCTGGCGTATGCAAAGCCACAATGCTAATATCTCCCAATTGAAATACCTGTCCATCTTCTGCAATAATCGCTTCAAACTTCGTCTCAGCAGTAGGCCCATACACAATCGTTGCTCCCGTTTTTTCGGCAAGCGTCACGTGTCCACTCACAAAATCAGCGTGAAAGTGTGTCTCAAAAATGTATTTGACTTTTGCACCTTCTTTTTCGGCTCGTTCGATATAAGGTTGTACTTCTCGAAGTGGGTCAATGATTGCCACCTCTCCATTGCTTTCGATGTAG
>JBGCDY010000713.1:0-7053 GCA_045105835.1 Chitinophagales bacterium | reverse complement strand
GAAGAATCTAAATGTAATCTTTAAGGATAGAATCAATCTTAGGAATGCTACAAAAATAAATTTACATTTTTTGGACTGAACATCCCCCAACCCCCTTCAAAGGGGGAATTAAGAGTGTAAATTTATTTCTTCCGCATTCCTTATATCCGATCTTATCAATTTCATGTAGATGATAATTTTATTTCATAAGAAAAAAAGAAAAACTTCAGAGGCTTTTACACTCGTTCTGTTAAAAGTTTAGGTCGTGCCTTCTTTATGCTTTGGGAGTAGTTCAGTCCTTGGGCACGGACTACGACTGTTGAATTTTAGAATTCGCCTTCTATAAGTTAGAAGGCACTATCCGCCAACAATGTGTACACGCAATTAAGAAAAAATAAAAGATGACTCGAATAGAAATTGACAATCAAAGAAAAACTGGAATATTAGGTTTGTTGAGTGTCATAGTATTTATTGCTTCCTTAATACTTTTTGGAATTCTAAATCCAGAATTCAACTTTGTTGAAGACTTTGTAAGTAAACTTGGTGCAAAAGGAGAACCAAATGCGTTTTGGTGGAATTTAATAGGATTTGGATTGGTTGGAATAATTTTATTCGGATTTGGAATCTTCTATGGCAAATTTCTTAAGGATAAATTAGCGGGTTTACTTTTAGCTTTTTTTGGGATAGGCTTCTCATTTACGGCATTGCCAATAGATATGGTAGATTCAAATACTTCAATTTCAAAAGCACATATTGTGTCAATTTGCCTGGCTCTTGCATTTTGGTTATTTGGACTTGCAAGAATTTCCCATAAGAATTCGTATTAGAGCGAATGTCACAGCAATCTTGATTGTGACCTCTATGATTGGATTCACATTCGGGTTGTGGTCTATGCCTATTACTCACAGATTGGTATTTATAGTTGTGTTTGGATGGACTGCAATTACATCAATTGAATTGCTAATAATGAATAAATTAAACCAATACTAAAGAAATAAAAACTGCGTGGAACAATAGCTACTACGGCAATACTCCCTAAGGGTACAACTGCATGTACACTCGCTCCGTTAGCAACAAATCACGAAAAAATATGGAAGAATATAGTAGACTATTTCAATATTTCAGTTCCTTTACCGAATTGCCCATTGCCTATATTGATGAGCTCAAAAAAAATCTATCGACTAAACAAATAGAGAAGCACACCATTTATGTGGACAAAAATTCATATTCTAAAACGATAGGTTTTTTATCAAAAGGCATTATGAGAATTTATGATATTGATCCATCAGGACAACAATGGAACAAAGTTATTCTCTCACCTCCAAGTTTACTGCTTGGCAATCCAAATTTTCAAGAAAAGTCTATTCACTATTTAGAAACAATTACGGCTTGTGAAATCATAGAATTTCCAATCTCCTTCCTAAATCTATCCTTGCAGAAGTATCCTGCAACTAAAGAAATACAGACTAAAATATTGCTTCATTTATTCGAAAAAAAATCAGAAAGAGAATATGATTTTTTAACCTTATCGGCTAAAGAGCGCTATTTAAAATTTCTTAAAACCCATAGCCATATCATCGATCAAGTGCCACAATTTCATATCGCTAGCTATTTAGGCATCACTCCAACTCAACTATCAAGAATCAATGTTTCTATTCGCAATCAACAAATGTAAATGACATTAAATGATTAATATTTTATTTTTACGACCAAAACAAAATATTAATCCGATGAAGTTTAAAACTTTACGCAATAAAGAGGGAAAATACCTTGTCGCCCTTGAGCAAAACAATACATGGAAAGTCGTAGAAGATGAAATCAATCTGCTTCAATGTCTTGGCAAAAAAGAGATGGATATTTCAAAATTGAGGCTATCCACCTATCAGCAGCATGATTACCAAGAAACCATTCCATTCCAACCATCCGCTTATCGTGACTTCATGCTTTATGAAAAACATGCTATTGACGCTGCCAGAGGATTTGTAAAAAAGTATATGTCCCACTTATTGCCAATTGTAAATACTTACGAAAAAGTATTCAAAAAACCTTTCCCTAAGTTAAAACCCAAAAAAAGATATTACCAACATCCCATTTACTATATGGGAAATCACCTCAATTTTATTTCCAATAATGACTCCATTGCTATCCCCTCTTACACCAAGGAATTAGATTACGAATTGGAATTAGCTGCCGTTATTACCAAGCCATTAAGGAACGCTTCTATTGAAGCCGTAAATGATGCAATTGGAGGTTATTTGATATTGAATGATTTTTCGGCGAGAGATGTCCAATTAGATGAAATGGCATGTGGATTTGGACCAATGAAAACTAAAAATTTCGGAAGTGCTATTTCCTCAATTGTAGTCAGCAAAGAAGCACTCAATCATCAAGTGGATAATTTGAAGGTCAAAGTAATTATAAATAACAAAACGATTGTAGAAAGCAATACCAAAGGTAAATTATATTCCTTTCAAGAAGCTATCGCTTATGCTTCATGGGAAGAACAATTACATCCTGGTGAAATTTTTGGCTCAGGCACGATACCTGGCTGCACGGGAATTGAGAACGGGGTAATGCTCAACAAAGGAGATACCATAACTTTGGAGGTAGAAAATATTGGACAACTAACTAACAAAATTTGTTAATATGAAGGACTATGAAATCATACTAAAAGAAGCAACAAAAGGAATGGGTTTTGTTCCCAATAGTTTACATGCAATGGGAACAAAGCCCAATATATTAGGGGCTTTTTCGATGTTGTTCGCCAATATTAAAGGTTTCTCTTCTTCTCAAACCTCAGCATGGACAGGAATAAAATTGTTGTTTAAAAATTTGAGGTGGACTTTGCAAGCCAAAAAAGAAAGTCATTTGGAAGTTCCCGCCTATTTAAAAGATTTGATTGCACATGTAGCAAGTAATGCTTCTGGTTGTCGGTATTGTCAAGCGCACACAGCGCATACCGCACACAAAAATGGGGTCTCAATAGAAAAGCTTCAAAAGGTCTGGGAGTTCGAAGTTTCAGACTTATTTAGTGAGCGAGAAAGAGCCGCACTTCGTTTTGCATTAGCTGCAGGAAGTGTCCCTAATGCAGTTACGCCCGAGCATCATAAAAATCTGAAACATTTTTTTACCGAAGGGCAGATAGTTGAAATTGTTGCGACCGTTTCTATATTTGGATTTTTAAATCGGTGGAATGATTCTATGGCAACAGAGTTAGAAGACAAGCCGCTTCAATTTGCTCAAACACATTTGTCCAACACTTGGGAGGCAGGAAAGCATACAACAAAATCATAAAATAATGGCATCAACAATTAATGAGTTTAAACGAGGCTGGACGGTGTTATTGGCTTGCTTTCTTGGTATAGGGGTAAGTTTAGTCTCCTTGGTGTATTACTCAGGTGGAATCTGGATTAAACCTTGGCAAGCAGCTTTCGGCTGGACTCGTGCAGAAATTGGATTGGGTCAAGGGCTTAGTACATTGGCGATTGTATTGGGGGCACCGTTTGCAGGTTGGTTGATTGACCGATTTGGATTAAAAAAAGTAGCGACTTTATCCTTGCTATTATATGGAGGTTGTCTTTATCTCATCAGCCAAATGAATGGTTCACTTGGTGTTTTTTATGCCTTATCCGTTTTATTAACCCTCTTAGCCCTTCCATCTACGCCACTTGGATTTACACGAGTTGTCAATGCTTGGTTCGAAAAAAACAGAGGATTGGCATTGGGAATAAGTCTTACTTCAACAGGTTTTGGTGCGTTTCTTATTCCTAAATATTTGACCCCTTATGTTGACAACTACGGTTGGGAAAAAGGTTATTTTTTACTGTTTGTCATTGTGATGATTGCCGTTCCTTTGATTTGGTTATTATTAAAAAATGAACCACCCTCCAATCTTCAAAATACAGAAGAGGATATTCCCAAAACGGGTTTAAATTTAAAGTCAGCGATTAAGACAAGTCTTTTCTGGAAGATAGGTTTGGTCTTTTTTTTAATTTCTGTGAGCATCATTGGATTGATACCTAGCTTTATTCCCTTGTTACAAGATGCAGGATTCTCCGCTTCGGAAGCTGGAAGTCATGCCGCTATACTTGGGCTATCCGTCATGCTTGGAAGATTGCTAACAGGTTTTTTGATTGACCGATTTTTTGCACCTTACATTACTGCCATTGTATTTTTATTTGTCGCATCAGGTTGCTTAGCCTTAGGTTTAGGTGGTATTCGATTTGCCTTATGGGGTGCTATTGCACTTGGGTTTGCCATCGGTGCAGAAGTAGATTTGATTGGTTATTATACGGTTAAATATTTTGGCTTAAAAAATTATGGTTCTATTTATGGCGCACAATACAGCATCTTCAGCCTTGGTGGAATCATCAGTGCTGTATTAGCTGGTTATATTTGGGACACAACGGGCAACTATGATTTGGCACTCAAAATTGCAGCAGGCTTACTAATTGGAGCAGTAGTCTTAGTGCTAACTTTTCCTAAATTTCCAACACAAATTCAAGACTAAATAGCTGTTTTAATATTTTTAAGTATGTGGACAAAATTAGATTGAATCAACAAATTCATTAATAGCTTGATAGAGAATAAATTTGAATCTCTCGTCTCGCTTCTCTTTTCTGTCTTCCTACTTAAAATGAAAATATGGGAATTGACCAATGGAACTTACCATTGTCATATCGAACAATTGACAAACTTAGAGGAACTTCCTATTACTGGATTTTAAATAGCAGCCTTCCCACTAAAAATAGAAGTAGGTTTGGTGGGAAAGCAAGAGTGGAAGCGGTACTTAATGAAGAAATAAAATCTGATGCGAAAAATTCACAAACCGTTCATGTTTCTCATTCGGTTGCCACGCCGTTTATTCGAGATGTCAGATTGTGTGTGAAAAACCTTGAGTCCCTAAACTATCAACAAATATTGGTTTACAAAAATCAGATTTTAGTTTTTTCACAGACTGACGTTGTATGCCATTGGGACAAATGCTCAAAGAAAAAGATAACATTAAGCAACCTTTCCATTGTCTTTTGCACCAAATTAGTTATCAAGTAACTAATAAATAGCAAAAGTCATGAAGTATTCTACAATTAGAACTTTCTTAATAGGAACTCTTTTATTAATGCTTAATCTTACAAATGCACAAACGCTTACACAATGGGGACCAGATGGGTTTGTAAAAATCGAAAATGGCTCAAATGGTATGATTGCAGATTTAGAGCCAGGCGATAGGTTTAGTCGTGACCATGATCAAGCTGGAGATATTAATGGAGATGGGGTAATTGACCTTGTAATTGGTGCTCGTTCTGATGACGATGGCGCAACAGATGCAGGAGCAGTTTATATTGTGTTTTTGAATGGTGATGGAACGGTTCAATCCAACCAAAAAATATCAATGTTGGAGGGCGGGTTTAATGAAACCTTATTGGAGAATAATTTCTTTGGCTATGGTGTTGCAGGAATTGGTGATTACGACAACGACGGAGTTCCTGATATAGCAGCTTCTGCCCCTGCTTCAACCAATCGAGCATTGTATATTATTCACCTAAATAGTGATGGAACAGTAAAAGACTTCGTAAAGAATCCTGATATCATTGCTCAAGGACTTTCAGCTATTGGAGATATTAATAATGACGGTAGAATTGATTTGGTAGCATGTGACCCAAATTCAGATGTAGGAGGAAATAATAGAGGAGCAATCAATATCTTATTTTTAGATGAATCATCACAAGTAATACCCAATGAAACTGTCAACATTAGTTCTGGAAATGGGGGCTTTGGGACAGGTTTGGAAAATAATGATAAATTTGGAGGTAGAGAAGTCGCTATGTTGGGAGATATTGATAATGATGGGACATTAGAAATGGCTGTTGGAGCTTTCACATCTGATGGGGGTAAAGGAGCAATTTGGATACTCTCCTTGAACGGTACAACTTTTAATGTAGAATCTAAACTTAAAATTACCGAAGGACTCAATGGCTTTTCCGATACATTGACAACTGGTGCCAACCCAAATGGTTCTGAAGGTGCCAACTTTGGACATGCTTTGTGCAAAGTTGGAGATTTGAATGGAGATGGAGTTCCTGATTTAATGACGGGGGCAAACCAACAGAACGAAGGCTGGGGCTACATTTTATATCTTAATGCTGATAAGACGGTAAAAACCTATACTCGAATAAATAATACGGATGGTGGATTTGGATTGAGTTTGACTTCAGAAGACAGATTTTCTCGCTCTATTTCTTTTTTGGGTGATTTGAGAGGTGATGGAACAATAGCCGTAAACTACGGTGCTGGAGCTGGGGCGGGTAGTGCTGGAGCCTTATATCTATTATTTTTCAAACCTTGCGACTTCCATCAACAAGCTGGTCTAAATCATTGGAGTGGAGGAAATACACTTTTCACCAATTGGAGTCATCCTTCTCAAACGCTTACAAGTGACTCATTGACATTTGAACAATGCACATTCAAAGCTTTTGAAACCGATGCTCCTCATATGACCTATAACTTCAATGATGGAAGATGTATTTGCAAAGACTCTACTGCTACTTTAACTGTAAGTACAGAATTGAGTACAGCATTTACGAATGAATGCAATGACTTTATAACAACTAACATACATGACATAAATACTGAAAATCCGTTAACCGTCTTTCCGAACCCAACCAATTCAGAAGTATTTTTAAAAATTGATAATGCCTCCTTTACCGATAATGATAAAATCAGTCTATTTTCTTTGATTGGCAATCAGCTTTACGCTGCAAAAATAAATTCACCCGAAACAAAAATTAATTTATCAAACTATCCAAAAGGTGTTTATGTTTTGGTTGCTACAGTAAATGGGGCTTCTAAAACATTTAAGATTTTGAAAGAATAAAAACAGCATATCGCTAAAGATGATTGCATATTCTTCCTTTGTCGGAGACGATGACATATCATCATCCATTCAAAGTCCAAAAAACCAAACATTACAGAGAACATTCCCCCCAATTTCTCCCTTGCTGATATTGTTTGAAAATGTTTTAACAAGCTTCCTCCTCCAATCTTTTATAACAGACACCCATTTCGCCTGTGTAC
>JBGCDY010000712.1:0-2505 GCA_045105835.1 Chitinophagales bacterium | reverse complement strand
CATCTCTATACTTTTTAGTAGAACCTTTTTTTTAGTTCGATTATTTAAACACGCCAAATTTTTCCACTAATTTACTGGCGTATGGTCTTAAACGAACCACTCACCTCTACTTGTATCGTTGTGCCTTGATCCTCAGCAGTAGCTTGCCCCGTAAATGTTCCTCGAATAAGGTCGCCAGGGTTTTCGCCAAAATGAGTGACTTCCATTGTAGTAGAAGCAGGAACTAAGCTGTAGAATCGTCCACTCATTTCTGACCCAAAATAACCATTTACATTGTTGTAAGTCCCCACACCTGTCACCAATCCTCCATTGATGTCTGCATAATAGTAATCGCTAACACCTTCATCAAATTCGTCTCCAGTGACGTGCATTTCTCCATCTCCCACTTGACCATTCTGGTTGTAGAAGTTAACGTTCGCTTTCAAAAATAAGCGGTAAGGTGCGCCATCTACTTCAATATTGAGAAATATCGGCAGTTCGTCACAAGCCACTAAAACACCTGCATCAGTAGGATTGCTCGTAAGATCTAAAGTTTGAACGGGACTCGCTTTTAAGTTTCCGATGTCCACAACACTGATTTTACCAGAAGTATCTCCACACAAATTGACTGCAAAATCAAAGACGCCATTATCCTGCAATGGGTAGATAAAATGTAAGTCGTCCAATTCAAAATCAACATGTCCATCGCTTATCGAATTGTCATTGCAGTCCGTTGCAGCACCAATAACAGACACAAAATCGCCATTGGCAGCCTGAATGATAATCGTTCCCAAATCGGTATCGTCTGCATAAGGACCAAATTGTTCTTGGTAAAGGATTTCATCACAACGGTCTTTGATGGTAATGGTAAATTCCACATTTGCAGGAAAATTGAAGAACTCAAACTCTCCACTGCTGTCCAAAAATCCGCCTTTGTTCAAGATGTTTTCTACTTCAATGTAAATTTGCAGAAAAGGCATCACTACCTCCTCATTTGCCAAATTGCGAGACATCACTTTGCCCGTTACCGAAATGCGTTCCCCTTTATAGTCACAGTTCCAAGAACTAAAATGACTCACACTTCCCACATAAAATCCATTCTGCAAAATAGCACTGCCTTCTTCAAACCAAGTTCCAATGTCTTCATTATAAGCCCAAAGAGGAATACTTGAAGGGGCTTGGCTGCGAATTTCGGTAGGAACAGGAAAGGAAAGTGTGGCAGGACTACCCTCTTTTAGCTGCAATTCATCTCCATTGTCTGCCAACAATTCTACGTTCAACATACCATAAGTACCCAAAACTACTTCTTTGCCTTCATTATCTACGCCACTCAAATCACCAACCATTCTAGCTGGCAAATCATCTGCGGTCGGGTCAATCCAAGACATAGCTACATTCACATTACCTGTATATTCTCCACCACTTTCGTAGCGCACACTATTCGCTGCCAGCTTCAAAGAAGCACTGCTTGAATGACTCACCGTTCCGCCACTTGCAGCAGAAACACTGCCAACAATCGTTTTGTCCAACAATTTGATTTTGGTGTAATTGTAACTTTCAGGAGTCACATTCATTTTTCTGAAACCTTCAAATTTGCCCGATTGATGCACCTTCAAAAATGCACCTTCACGAACGACTCTCACATTGAAGTATTTGAAATTTCCATTTTCATCTGTAGTCGTTGCTTCAAAACCAGCATCGGTTTTCAAGGATACTTCACTATTTACTACTGGCAAATCATTTTCATCCACCACCAAACCAAAAATATTGGTGACAATCATTTCTTTGGCATCGGGAAGTAAAATCTCTGTTTTGCCAAAGTCTTCATCTTTGACACAGGCATTGAAGAACACCGCAAATCCTGTGAGGAATAAGAGAAGGGCTATTTTTTTTGAGGTGAATTTTATTGTGATCATAGTCATTGTTGTTTTATACCTCTATAAAACAGCAAATGAGAAAAACGCTGCATGGAGCTTAAAAACAATTCTTTCTCCTAAAAATACGACATCCCAAAATATTTATCTCCCAGTCTAAGCTACACACTATCAAACTCTTAAAACAACTCCCTATTCTTCATTTTTATGTTTTCTAAAAATAATATTTTTTCAAGTGCTAACCTTTCTCCTAAAAGGGACACCTTTTTATTAGAACGTTTATTCAAGCACAATTAATAATTCATGATTAAATAAAATCTTTTCAGAACATGGCACAAACAAAGAACTTACAACTTTTTTTAACGATGGTGCTCCTGTTTTTTGCATCATTTCAACTATCAGCCCAAGCCCAATGGACCAATCTAGGTGGATCTGGTTCCGACATCGCAATAGATGGAAACAATCAAATCTGGACACTTGGCAGTGGAAATGTAATCTACCTCAATGGCGGTGCAGGTTGGCAGACCTATGCCAACAATTCAAAAGGAAAAAGAATCGCCGCAGATACCGCAGGCACACCTTATGTAGTAGGCATGGACAATGGCACCTACAAAGGAACAGGTATGACTACTGCTATGACTGCTTATGGTGG
>JBGCDY010000711.1:0-2093 GCA_045105835.1 Chitinophagales bacterium | reverse complement strand
GCCATTATTTTTCGGGTGGAAACTTCCCTATTGGAGGTTCTGCAAGGGTATTCGAGACGATGTTGCCTCTGATTACCAAGCCTGGTGGAGCAGTTTTGGTGAGTGCGGAAGTGGACGAAATCATTGTCGAAAAAAACAAAGCTGTTGGGGTTCGGATGAAAGATGGTAAGGAATTTCGGGCGAAAACCATTGTGAGTGGAGCAGGTATTATGACCACCTACAAAACGCTTTTGCCTCCTGCAATCGTGGAAAAACACGGACTAAAAAAGCAATTGAAGAAAATCAAAAATTCGGTTGCCCATGCTTGTTTGTACGTTGGATTTGAAGCTTCTCCAGAAAAACTGCAATTGCCAAAAGCCAACTACTGGATTTATCCAAGCGAAGGCACACACGATGAATGTGTGGACAGATACAAGCAAGACATAAATGCGGAATTTCCTGTAGTCTATGTTTCTTTTCCTGCTGCAAAAGACCCCGATTGGAACAATCGCTATCCCAACAAAAGTACGGTGGACATCATCACACTCATGCCTTATGAGATATTTGAACAATGGGAAGATACTCGCTGGAAAAAACGAGGGGCAGACTATGAGGCATTGAAGGAAAAAATCTCTCAACGACTCTTAGAAGCACTCTACAAACTCGAACCACAATTGAAGGGAAAAGTGGCTTATTATGAGCTTTCTACACCCATTACGACCAAGCATTTTATCAACTACGAAAAAGGAGAGATTTATGGTTTAGACCACAGTCCCGACCGCTTCAAAAACAAATTCTTGCGCCCCCATACACCCATCAAAAACTTGTATTTGACGGGACAAGATGTGGTTTCGGCAGGCGTTGGTGCGGCTCTTTTTTCGGGATTGATTACGGCTTCTGCTATGACAAAGAAGAATTTTTTGAAGAAAATAATGGAATAAAAGATGAATGAAAATTCAACTGAGAAGTAGAAACACAAAAACCACTTCAATAACTGTTTTTATGAAGTGGTTTTTGTCATTTTATTTTGAAGTATATCTTAACGGCTCATATTGATTTGCTTCTGCAATTCAGTAACATCTTCCTGAAACATTCTATCTGTTTCCATTAGATTCAAGACCGCACGACAAGCATGAATCACCGTACTGTGGTCTCTCCCTCCAAAGTATTTCCCAATGGCTTTCAGTGAGTTGTCCGTAAAGCTTTTGGCGAGATACATAGATATTTGGCGAGCTTGCACGACTTGACGCTTGCGGGTTTTCCCCGTCAATTGTTCGATGGGCACTTTGAAGTAATCGCTCACAATCTTTTGAATGTATTCAACCGAAATTTCTTTCGAGAGATTATTGACGAAACTTCGAACGATGGATTTCGCCAAACTAATGTCTATTTCTTTGCGGCTGAGAGAAGATTGTGCCAGCAAAGAAATCAATGCGCCTTCCAATTCTCTTACATTGGTATTGATGTGGTAAGCCATGTATTCCGTCACCGAACGAGGAACTTCAATGCCATCCATATAGAGTTTTTTCTCCAAAATGGCAATACGTGTTTCCAAATCAGGCACTTGGAGATCGGCTGTCAATCCCCATTTGAAACGTGAAATCAATCTTTCTTCCATGCCTTCCAAATCTTTTGGTGGACGGTCAGAAGTCAAGATAATTTGTTTTCCAGATTGATGTAGATGATTGAAGGTGTGAAAGAAAATATCTTGTGTTCGGTCTTTGTTTGCAAAAAACTGAATATCGTCCACAATCAAGACATCAATGATTTGGTAAAAATTCATAAAGTCATTGATAGAACCATTTTTTACTGCATCAATGAATTGATTGGTAAATTTTTCGGAAGAAACGTATAAAACTGTTTTGTCTTTAAAGGTTGATTTGACGTGATTCCCAATAGCTTGCGCCAAATGTGTCTTTCCCAAACCCACACCTCCATACAAAACCAATGGATTGAAGGAGGTTCCTCCTGGCTTGTTGGCAACTGCAATTCCTGCTGAACGAGCCAATTGATTGCATTCCCCCTCGATATAGTGCTCAAAAGTGTAATTAGGATTTAACTGGGATTCAATATTTTGCATATTTCGAATACCAGGAATCACAAAAGGATTTCTG
>JBGCDY010000710.1:0-4349 GCA_045105835.1 Chitinophagales bacterium | reverse complement strand
GCACAATCCAAGTATGCCTCCCATCCTTGTTATTTAGATATGCAGATGGAATCCTTTATTGGTACTCAAATTATTGTAAAAAACAAACCTTATGGCACACTGAATTTTACCAGCCATCAAGCCAGAAGAATTCCATTCAATGAATCCGATAGGGTTTATATCGAATTGATGGGAAAATGGGTATCTAAGATGATGGAGTTGGACTTACAACAAAAACGCCTTATTGAACAAAACGAGGAGTTGTCCAGTGTAAATGAGCAGCTTGACAGCTTTGTTTACACCGTCTCACATGACCTAAAACTCCCTGCTATCAATGTCACCAATATGATTCAGATATTGAAGGGTAGGATTCAGGTAGAAGATGCTATGGGAAGTCAAGCACTGGAAATACTCGAAAAATCGGGCACTCAACTCCAAACAACAGTTGAAGATTTGTTGGCAGTATCTCGAATCAAACACACTGTCGTGGATTATGATGAGATATCATTGAAGAAGATTTTAACCCTTACTTTGGAGGGTTTCAAAAACAAAATAGAAGAAGCAGATATTAGCATTCACATCAACCTTGGTCAATGCGATAAACTCCACTTTTCTACGCCTTACCTAAAAAGTATTCTACAAAACATCATCTCAAATTCAATCAAGTACCGTGCACACAACCGCAAATCTATGCTTTACATAGAATGCTATCAAACAGAGTTGTATAAAGTAATTGAACTCACTGACAATGGCATTGGTATGGACTTGTCTAAAGGCACAGAAAAACTGTTTGCCATGTTCAAGCGCTTACATGACCATGTAGAAGGCAGTGGTGTCGGAATGCATATTGTCAAAAAAATTATGGAGAAATACAAAGGTGAAGTGGAAGTCGAAAGCATTGTGAATCAAGGAACAATGGTGCGGTTGAAGTTTTTTAATAAGGCTATGTAAGCATCCAATAATCTTAATTGATTTCTAAACACTGAACTTTTGTGTACTTTTGATCATACCCAATAATTCGTAATACAATTAACCAAGCACTGAAATGGAAAAATTAAGACTTATTCTTTTGATAGACGATGATGAAGGCACCAATTTTTACAACAAATTTTTGATTCAAGAATCAAAGGTGGCTAAAAATGTAGCTGTGGCTAAAAACGGCAAAATAGCATTGGAGTTTTTGACCAGTACAGGCAAGTTTGCCCACAATGCGCCTCGTTACCCTCGTCCTGATATCATCTTTTTGGACATCAATATGCCCGTCATGGATGGTTTTGAATTTATGGAAGCGTATGAAAAACTTCCCGAACATCAAAAAGGAAATATGGTAGTAGTGATGCTAACGACTTCTCTTGATAGAAAGGATTTGGCACGAGCCAAACACTTTTCTGATTTGAAAGGTTTTATGAACAAACCATTGACCAAAAATCACCTTGCAGCTGTATTAAAAAAATACTTTATCAAAAAGTAAGACCATTCAACACAGCCAAACCTCTCTATACGCTCAACTCATTCGTATTAATAAAATCAATTCTTCAAATCACTCAACACTTCCTCCAACTACAAGCCATTCTTTCATTCTCTTCGCCAAAGCTTCAATCACTTCCTCCTGTGTTTTTCCACTTCGTTTCAATACCTTAAATGAATGGTCTGCACCTTCAAAAAACTGCAAAGTTGCCTTTTCTAAGCCCTCACAAACTGCTTCAATCAATTCAACCTTTGCCAAACCATCTCTCGTTCCCTGCAAAAACAGCATAGGCTGTCTGACCTCCTTCAAATGTTCCCCTCGCTTCAAACCAGGTTTACCAATCGCATGTAGCGGAAATCCAAAAAACACCAATCCTTTGACACTTTCTAAAGACTCTATTGCAGCCAACTGAGAACTCATCCGACCTCCAAAAGATTTGCCGCCCAGATACAGAGGCAATTCAGGAGCAAGTTCTTGCGCCTTGGCGATTGCAGCCAGAATAGTAGGATAAACCACTTTAGGAGAATCAGGTCTTCGGCTACCTTTTTCCATGTAGGGAAATTGATAACGCAAACTTGCAATGCCTTGTTTTGCCAAGTCTTCTGCTAAGGCTTCCATAAAAACATGGCTCATCCCTGCACCTGCACCATGCCCCAAAACCAACAAAGAAGTCGCTTCTTTGGGGATCATAAACAAGGCGCTTACTGTACCAATGGTTTCGGAAACGGATATTTTAAGAGCTGTTGTTGTCATTCTAAAATTTGAGAAATGAATAAATGTAAAACTTGTTTTGCAGTCTCTTGAGGAACCTTGGGTTTTAGTCAAGAATCAAAGTCAGGAGGTTTTGCATTTGAGTTTGTAATTGAATTTGCGCTTTCACTAAGCCTGCTTTTTCACATACTTTGTCAAAATAACAATTTGTTGACCGTTCACCTTTCCTTCAATGTGTTCGGGATTGTCGTGAACAAGTGAAATCCTTCGTACAGAAGTTCCTCGTTTTGCAGAAAAACTCGACCCTTTGACATTCAAGGTTTTAATCAACACAACGGTATCTCCCGCCTGCAATTCAGTTCCATTGCTGTCTACATGTTTGACCGCCACTTCTTGCTCCTCGTCCTCTCCTGTAGCTTTCGCCCACACCAAAGTCTCGTCCTCCAAATAAAGCATATCCAACAAATCCAATGTCCAACTTTCGGAACGCAAACGATTCAACATACGCCATGCCATCACCTGAACAGCAGGCACTTGACTCCACATACTGTCATTTAGACAGCGCCAATGATGGGGTTCAACCTTGTCGGCGTTTTCCATTTGTTCCACACAAGTTCCACAGCCCAACAAATAATCGTCTGTGCCTCCAGTTCTTTCGGGTACTACTTCATAAGCCGTCAAATCATTTGTGCCTCCACACAATTCGCATACTGAACCACTCCGAGCCTGCAATTCCTTTTCTATACTCATATCACCTTTATTTTTTGATGGTTAATGCTCATTCAAACAAATCCAAATTCTTATTTATCCAACTGAACCATTTTGGGGCTGCAAAGGTAGCGAAGTCATGAATGAAAACTAAAATGGAAATCAAAATAAAAAGTTGCCTGAGAGCATGATTGCAGTTATTAATTCAAAATCACTCCTTTTGATTTTGTTTACTACTTTTCACTCATAAACTCCATCAAAACTTGGGCAATTTGTTCAGGCACTTCTTCCTGCAAAAAATGACCACAATCTTCAAAAATTTTCACCTTAGCTTGTGGTAAATCCTTTTTCACCCTATCCATTGTGTCCTTCACTTTCGGCAAAATTCGGTCTTTTGCGCCGTAGATAATCTGAACGGGTTTATTGAAGGAAGGGAGTTTTTCGGCGATTTCATGAAAACCTTTAACGCTCAATCTTTGAACAGACTTCAATAAAACCTTTCGAGAAGTGTCACCTTGAAAAGGAGCTTGGTATTCGGCAATCACCTCATTGGTGAGCAACTCATTTTTTTGCACCCCAAAATTCATGGCTTTGCTAATTCCTTTGGGGCTTGTTATCCAGCTTTTTAGACCAGGAATCATCGTAGCCAAACCAAACAGCTTCACTCCCCACGAAAAATCAGGATAAACTAAGGTATTCAACAATACCAAACGATTGACCCGTTCCATGTTTTGAACTGCCCAATACAATCCCAAAGGTCCGCCCAAATCGTGTAGTCCTAAAGTCACTTTTTCGACACCCAAATTCTTCAAAAACCCATCTATCGTTCTGTTGTAATATTTGAAGCTGTAGGAATCCTCCAAATGCTTGTCCGATTTCCCGAAACCTGGTAAATCAAGGGCAATCACCCGATATTTTTCCGCCAATGTGGGCATCATATTCCTCCACAGATAAGCAGAGGTGGGCCAACCATGCAAAAACAAGATAACCTCTCCTTCACCAGCACTTAGGTAGTGAAGGTTGAGGTCTTCGACTTTTATAAAATTGCTTGAAATCAGAGAGTTCATTTTTGTTCTTTTAGAATAGTGATTAGTATTTGTAGGCTCAATTTGGCAAATTTGTAGGTTTGGAGACCAATTTCTCAACCTCTCTATTTCGGCTTCATCTTTACATTTAACCAACAAACCTATAGTAAACCTGTTTCCTAAAGATGCAATCCGTTCAATTCCAATAATTGTTCTTTTCAAATAATTTCCTTCAAACTCAAAACAAAGCTCATCTCCTATATTGATAAATCCTTCTTCAATCCTTCCTGCCATGACAATTCCCCTACCTGTTATCCTAAAGGTGGCGTGAATTTGAAACTGTGCCTTTGCTTTTTGCATCTTTGAGTATCAATGTTACTGAAAAAAATTGTTCCCACTCGGTGCGATTTTTACCCCAAGAGCATCCACAAAATCCCCCGTATCTGCATTGTATCTAC
>JBGCDY010000709.1:0-3036 GCA_045105835.1 Chitinophagales bacterium | reverse complement strand
TTTAGTCTTTTGGATCAAACGAATGAATTGCAACTACCTGATCCTGATTATTATATTTTTTTAGATATTCCTACTGATATAGCTTTTGATCGATTGCAAAATAGCGAAGAAACAGCTGAACGCCCCAAAGAATTTCCAAGCATTGCGGCTCAAAAAGAATTAATTGGAAAATGGAATCAAATGTATTCTCATTATTATAATCGATTGTTGAATGAAAAACATAGGGGGATTAGCTATGCAGGCACTTCTTTTTTGAAGTGGTCTGCTGTTCAAGACAGCCACAAAATGGCACAAAAAATCCTCTCGTTCTTAATTTAGTACAAAGGTACTAATATTAAGTTTATTTGCTCAAATAATATTGTCAAGCTTCAGTTTACTTTATAGCCAATAAATTGTGGTGAAATTGAAAAAAATAATTGAAAATGAGAATAAATGCATGATGATAGGTAAATTGAAGCTTGAAACACTGACTTTTGTTTTGCAATCCATTTCATTATTTGAGTAGCAATATGGGTTTTTACCTTGGAGTTGCTACTTGCTTTAATCTTCCTTCAATGAAAAATTTTGTACTCTTTACCGCTGGCTTAGAGCTTCTCGCTGGCTTGGTTTTATTTGCAGTTCCTCACCTAGTTCCGAGTTTATCAGGAGCGACAACTGCGGGTTATACAATGGCACGAATGTATGGGGCTGCCGCCTTGGCAGTGGGTTATTTTGCGCTTCAAGTGTGGAGGAACTTTGGTAGTGAAGACTTGAAAAAAGCTTTTTTGAATACTTTTATCGTATTTCACATTGGAGTGGCAGTAGCTATTTTTATCGTAAATGGTGGGTCTGGAGGAGCAGAAGAACTTGCACCTTGTGTTTTGCATACAGTGATGGCTGCTATCACAATATTTTATGCTGCAAAGAAATAAGGAGGGAATAAAACAAAAAAAACACTTTGCACTAAAAGTATTGAAAAAATACTATTTGATTTTTAGTGCAAAGTGTTGATGATTTTTCGTTCTTAAAAATGAAGATTAAATAAGGCTTTAAAAAAAATACAAGTATCATTTTGTTGAAAACTGATATTGAATTATTTTTTTAATCATTATTTACATTCTCCACTAAGATGAGAGCTTAGGCCAGATAAAAGTGTCATCATTTTTCCAAAAAGGACCAAATTCGACTTCATAGACAACATCATCTTCAAGCCAAATACTTACATTTACCTTATCGAACCAGATGACTTCAATAACTACATTGTCGTCCTCTGGACTGATGTCTTCTAATACAGCTTCTCCCCAATCAAGATTTTCTAAGTTATCAAAGACTTTTTGTTTGCTAAGTCCTGGTCTCATAAGTCGTTCGACAGTAATATCTTCAGCATTGATAGATATACTATTCAATCTAAAATTGTCGACAGAACCGAAATCAAAAAGCAAGCCTAATTCTTCATAAATCAGGGTTTGGGTTGTGCCACCATCTTCATGGGTTTCCTGTTCAGTCTCATCAGGTTGTCCCAGTGAGTTAACGATATCTGAAGACAGCATTCCAAACTTAATATCGCCGATACCTGTACCGAGTTTTACTCTCCTAGTCATTGTTTAATTGTCTATTTAATTTTGGTGATTAAAAAGTACAAGATATAAAGAAAGGCATCAATTTAAGGCATAAATGGAAAAATAATAAAGGCTACTTGATGAGAACTTACAGCCTTAAATCACTTTTTACGAGAGAACATGGGTTTTAATGGTTTAGAGTGGGAGATAAATAGTAAAAGTAGAGCCTTTATTGACGGTGCTTTCTACTTCAATACGCCCCTCCAAATTTTCTACATGTGATTGTACAAGATTTAATCCCAAGCCTTTACCTTCAATATGTGGATGGAACCTCACGTAAGGGTTGAATAATTTGTGTCTGTATTGGTCTAAATCAATTCCCAAGCCATTGTCTGCAACACTGATTTGGAGAGTATTTGAATGAATAGACGAAATTTGAATGTTGATAAACAGGTCTTTCTTGGGGTCTCGGTATTTCAAAGCATTGCTCAATAAGTGGTAGAGAATAGGGTAGATGTCTGCTCGAATAGACAAGGTACTCTCTATTTCAAAATTTGTGTGAATGTTTGCTTTCTCCGTTTTGATTTGATTTTCTAAAGATTGTTCTATTTGATGAAAGATCTGTGAAAAAACAACTTGCTCCTTGGGATTTGTTGATTTGTTTTTGGAGGAGATAAGTAGATTCAAATCTCGAATAATACTGTCCATATTGACACTGGCTTCTTGGAATCCATCTATGACGATTTGGTTGATAGGGTCATCCAGTTCTTCTTGATTGTAGAGTTCGAGTAACCCCAATAGGTTGGCAACAGGTTCTCTAAGGTTGTGCGCCGTGATATAAGTAAAATGTTGCAGGTCTTTGTTTTGTCTTAGAAGGCGGATGTTTTTTTCCTCATTATGTTCATTTTGAAGCATCAGTTTTTGATACAGTTGAGCATTGGTGATTGCAATGGCCATTTGTGTAGAAAGAACTTCTATCATTTCCATTCGTTCTCTTGAAAAAGCATTGGTAGTCAGATTGTTTTCGAGATAAAATAGTCCAATAATTTTTTCATTGTGGACAATGGGAAGACAGAAAATAGACTGAATTTTATGTTTAGAGATATAAACGTCTTTTCTGAATTTTTCTTCCTTCTGAGCATCATCCAAAACCAATGACTGCTGGGTTCGCATCACATAATTGATGACAATATGAGCTATTTCACCCTTCAGTTCTTGCAGCGAAATAGAGTCAAGTAGTTCTATTGTTTTTTTGTTGGGATTGATATGAGAAATATTTGATTTGGCCTCTACACTTATTTGTTGCTGATTGACAAGTATCAAATACCCTTTTTGCGCACCTGTATGCTCCATTGTATAAAGCATCAGTTTTTCGAATAGAGCAGGTAGCTCTATTTCACTCAGTAGTTTATGAGCAGTTTTCAAGAGGTGGTAGGCATCCAGAAGGCGAGAGTTGGTTGCTGTCGAATTATACGTTCTACTGCCAATTGATGACAAA
>JBGCDY010000708.1:0-8153 GCA_045105835.1 Chitinophagales bacterium | reverse complement strand
AACTTGGGACAAGGTCATGGCAGTAAACGCAACAGGGGTTTTCTATTGCATGAAATTGCAGCTTCAACAAATGCTCAAACAAGGAAGTGGAGTGATTGTAAATACGGCTTCTATTGCAGGTTTGAGAGGTTTGCCCAACAACATTCCTTATGTAGCAAGCAAACATGCAGTAGTCGGTATGACCAAAACCGCTGCAATGGAGTATGCCCAACATAACATTCGCATCAATGCGCTATGTCCTGTTTTTACGGTGACTCCAATGTTCAATCCCGAGATGATGGACAAAATTTCAGCAGGTTTATCCAACAAATTGAAGAAAGTTATTCCAATGAAACGCTTTGCAGACCCTATCGAAATGGCGAATACTGTATTGTGGTTGTGTTCTGATAGAGCAAGTTTTGTGACAGGTCATGCGATGCCAGTAGATGGTGGATTGACGGCTTAAACAAATAAAATAATCGTAAAATGAGAATCGAACAAAATCAAAAATATTGGGATATTATAGAGGTGATAGGCGATTCTGTCTATCAAGCATACAATTCAGGAGGAAGGAAAGATTTGATTATACTGTATTCAGTGAAAGAAAGGCGGCTGTACTCCTATGTTTATGAAGAGTTCAAAAATGACCTAAATGAAAGGTCTCAACAAATGTTAGAAGAACAATACAAGAATGCAACAGAAGAGGGAAAGGTTGTTTTGTTCATTCGAGACGAGGCAGCACGCAAATTCAAATCATTTACAATTTAAAAAATTATGAGCACTTCAAAAGAAAACGTTAAAGCACAAATAGAAGACTTTATAAGTGATTGGTATTGGGATGAAGCCTCTAAAAAATATGCTTTTGAATTGGGTATTTTTTTATTTTCCTTTATAAATTACCTTAAGGCTCAAAAAATGACTCCCCGAAGTTTCAAAAAACATGAAACCAATACCTATTTCATTGGAAGTTTTGATTGTCAATATGGCTTCAATGACAAACTTGACATTGAGGATTTCACAGACGGTCCATTCTATGAGGATTACTATGAGCGAAAGGTAAGTGATTCCCCTACTGCTGTCAGAGGCTATGAATCTACTTGTAATAAATTGGACAAGTACATTAGCTCTAATCAATACAAGACATATTTGAAAGAAGTAGAGGATAAATTGAAGGAAGAAAAGAAGGAACTGTAGCCCAAATTCTTTTTTTCACTTATCTTTATCAAATCACTAAAATACCAATTGCCCTAATTTGAAAAAAACGAACCTATTTCCCTACAAAACAGCTTTTTGGGCTGTATTGCTTCTGCTTTCCTTATTCATCAGGGGAGAGGAAATAGATACTGCTATTCATTTTGACCACCTCACCATACAGGAAGGGCTTTCTCACAACACCGTTTATTGCTTATTACAAGACCAAAATGGCTATATCTGGATTGGCACTCAAAATGGCTTGAACAAATACGATGGCTATACTTTTGAAATCCATCGCTCCAATGGAAAAAAAGCAGCAGCAAACGGTTTTGTAGGCAAAAGTGTCTCGGCATTGTTTGAAGACAGTCAAGGGAATATGTGGGTGGGAACTCGTATGCAAGGGATTAATTTTCGCCCAAAAACAAGTGATAAATTCATTCACCTACAATTGGAGGCTGTTTTTGCAGCGATACTAGGATACGAAATTACCTCTTTTTTTGAGGACAAAGCAGGAAATATTTGGATAAGTACTTTAGGAGGAGGCATTTTAAAATACAACCTCAAAACCAAAACCTCCGAACACTTCAATGCTCGAAAAAGTGGATTACACAATGATTTCACTTTCGACATCTTGGAGGACAAATACGGCACTATTTGGGCTGTCACAGCGGGTTTCGGACTCAATTATTTGAGCAAAGGCAAAGACCAATTTTCCTTAAGTAATGTCAACCTTCCCAACACTCCCAATATGAGTGGGTATCGAAAAACGCTGTTTTTGAACGATGAATACTTGTGGATAGGAACCGAAGGAACGGGTTTGTATCGGATGCGAATCAAAGACCAAGATTATACGCATTTCGGAAAAGGAACTGCTGATAATGATTTGAACTCCAATGTGGTCAGAGATATATTTGAAGCAAAAGGTGGACAGCTATTTATCGCAACAGATGGAGGAGGCTTGAATGTATTGGATAAAAATACGGGTAAAATTTCAAAATATGGCTATCAAATTGGTGAAACGACTGCCCTCAATAGCAATGCCTTGTTTTGTTTTTTGGAAGACCGAACAGGTAATATATGGATAGGCACCTACAATGGAGGCATCAACATTCACAAAACCCATAAAACTTGGTTTGAGTTTTTCACCCCTTTATCCAACCAAGGCAATGCACTCGCACACCGATCGGTGCTATCTCTTTTTCAAGGAAAAGATGGCAAAATCTGGGTAGGAACGGACGGCGGCGGATTGAATTGGCTGACTCCCCAAAACGACCATTTTTCTATTCCTTCCTTCAAACACAACAATTCAGACCCTCAATCCATTGCAGGAAATGTGGTCAAAACCATTTTTGAAGACAGCCAAAGCCGTTTGTGGATAGGGCTTTTTGGTACAGGTTTGGACATGTACAATCCCACAAGCCAAAAATTTCAGCACTACAAAAATGAATACGATGACTCTAATAGCCTAAGTGAGAACAATGTTTGGTCGATTGCAGAACGAAAAGACGGCAAACTGTGGATAGGAACTATCGGAAATGGACTAAACCTATTCAATCCCGAAACCGAAAAATTCACCGTATTCAAGCACAATCCAGCTGAAGCAAACAGCCTTGCAGAAAACAACATCATGGTTGTTTTTGTAAGCAAGGATGATCAAGTTTGGATAGGAACTGCCGACAAAGGACTGAATACTTGGGATGATACTCGTTCTCTATTTCTTCACTACAACCACAACCCCGAAGATTCGCTCTCTATTAGCAATGACGAAATCAGAGCAATTTTTGAAGACAGTCGAGGTAATATTTGGATTGGAACAGAGGGCGGAGGATTGAATCGTTGGTTGGGAGATGGCAAATTTGAACGATTGACCAAAGAAGATGGTTTGATTGCCAACAGCATTATGGGCATTACCGAAGACCAAGACAGTATGATTTGGCTGACTACTTTTGAAGGCATCAGTCGATTGAATCCAAAGACCAGAGCCGTCCGTAATTTTGACTTTCACAGTGGGCAAAACAACAATCAGTTCAACCAAATGGCAAGCCTAAGGGCGATGGATGGCAAGTTGTTTTTTGGAGGAATCAATGGACTCAATGCCATTCGCCCTGAGCAAATAAAAGAAAACGACATCCAACCCAACCTTGTGTTTACCGACTTCAAAGTCTTTCACAAAAGCATTCCTGTGGGAAAATTACCAAATGGACAAACGATTTTGGAACAGCCCATTGAACAAGCAAAGGAAGTTACCCTCAGTTATTTTGACAATTCTTTTTCCATTGATTTTGCAGCCATCGACTATACCAATCCACTCGAAAATACTTTTTCCTACAAAATGGAAGGCTTTGACGAGCATTGGCAAAGCACTTCTCTTGGACAACACAGTGCCACTTACACCAACCTCGACCCCGATACCTACACCTTCAAAGTGCGCCACAAGGATACCACAACCAGTATTGAAGTCCACATTCACCCTCCTTTTTGGCAGACGATTTGGTTCAGGGTCTTGGTACTGATACTTCTTGCAGGACTCATTGGAACGGGAATGTTTTTGCTTGTCAAACGAAGAGAGGCTGTTCACAAACAAGAATTATTGGAGGCAAAGGGAAAAATACTGCAACTTAGCAATGAGAAACTCGAAGCCGACCAGAAAAACCTACAATTGAACAATGAAAACTTGGAGGCACAAAGTGAAAACCTACAACTGCAAAACGAAAAATTGGAAACGGAGGTAAATGCCAAAAACTCCAAATTGATGTTTTCTGCTGTCCAAATGGCACACAAAAACGAAATTCTCACCAAAATCAAAAAGGAACTCCGAGCCTTCCAAAAAGAGCCCGACACCAAGCTTCTCCGTCAATTGCAGTTGATGCTCAACCGTGAACTGGAAAACGAAAATTACTGGGAGGAATTCAATCTCTACTTCAATCAGGTCGACCAAAACTTCATTCAAGCCATCCTCAAAAAACATCCACAACTCACCAAAAACGACCTCCGTATGTGTACCCTCATGCGTATCAATCTCAGTACCAAAGAAATTGCTTCTTTGCTGAATGTATCAGTACGTGGTGTGGAACAAAGTCGCTATCGTTTGAAGAAACGGATTGGGCTGGAGAAAGAGGAAGATTTATTGAAGTATGTGATGGAGTTTTGATTGAGGAAAAGCCCTTTCTTTTAACTTGTCATGACTTCTGTAACGGCGACTTTAGTCGCTGATAAGTTCCACAAGATATTAGCCTAAATAATTCATGAAGTTGTGCCTGTTATTGAAATTCCGTAGAGACGTTGCAGTGCAACGTCTCCTATTATGATTTGAAAATCAACACTCTTTGATAGATTCCGTTTCGAGTTTTGTTTTCTAAACTACCTTACACATGAATATATTGTATTCAAAGACCTTGTAGTGCTAAGACGTTGCAGTGCAACGTCTCTACGAAATCTATAAATTATTCAGGTTAGTGTGATTGAAAAAAATAATCACACGTGAGTTCAATTCATTTCCAAAACAAATCCGTTACGTTCTACTTGCAGCGATTGAAATCGCCGTTACAGAAGTACACTAAACAAAAAAGGGCAGCAAATTTTCATTCACTGCCCCAAACTGAGAGCCTTATCAATTAATTCATTTCACACACACATTAATTGAATCCACACTTAATAACTGTCCGAATACAACCCGTTTTTGCATCATAAGAAGAACCCACACCAATCTCGGTGCTTGCTTCGTTGGTTAAGTTGAGGCGGTGTCCTTTTGAAGCCACACCAAAGTCAATCAAAAAACCAAGTACTATACCTTTCGCCGTTTGTTTGCCACAAGGGAACAAACATTCATTGATGGCATTTCCAACATACCCTGCCGCTTTCACCCTGTCCATAGGTCCTTCACAATCACAGTTTACATGCGAATTGTTGGCAGAACTTTTTGCTTTTGAAGGATTGTTTGGATATTTCGCTTGGCATTTCACCAATTTTGCAGCCGCATCACAGCTAAATTCATTCGAAAAAGTCTTTGCAGTAGTCGCCAACAAGTTATTTTTCTTCAATTGCTTCAATTTTGATGCATCCGCTTTTTGAGACGCAGCTCTTTGTTTGAGCAATACAATCAAATCTTGAATGTCCTTTTTGTGGGCAATTTTTTGTGTAGCATTGTAGCCACTTGGCTTTTCACCCGAAGTTTTGAAGTTAAAATTATCGCCCATGCTTTTGAGGTAGAAATCACCCTCTTTGTCCAAGATTTCCTGCAATTTGTTGGCATAAGCCATTGGATCTTTCCTCATCCTATTGACCTCTGCAATGATGTCGTTTTCCAATTTGCTCAAATCTATAGTAGCAGGGTCGGCAACATCAGCCATCAAATTCGTATTTTTGAGTTTGCCCGTTGATTTGCGAATCTGATTGTCTTCAAAGTTTTTGGTACCCGAACCCATTCCTGTATTCCAAGCCGCCAAATGTCCTTTCATATTCGAGAAGTTCACGTATTTGTCGTAGGTCGCTTCCACCCAATATGCCTTTGCAGTATCTCCGCAGTCCTGCAAACAAACTTCCACCTTCTCCCCTTTCTTATAAGGATTTGGTTTTGCAGCAGCACCGCCGCCTGTAGCATTTCCACCACCAGTTGCAGCCGCTCCACCTCCACCAGTATTGAGTGGAGTCAAATTGCCTGTAAAAGGTCGGATTTGATTGGCTGTAAAGAAATTACTACCGCTTCCGTATTTGAATTTGAACTGTGCCATGTGTTTACCAGCAAATTCTTTCATATACGTTCCTTCTACCCAAATTTTGCCGCCCTTGTAGTCGATTTCTACTTCTACTTTATCATTGGCTTTGTAGCTTGCGGGTTTAGGATTTGCAGCTTTCCCACCTGTATTTGTAGGTTTGGGATTTGCAGCTTGTCCTCCACCTGTATTTGCAGGTTTTGGTTTCGCAGCCTGTCCACCGCCTGTATTTGTAGGTGGTGGAGCGGGAATTTTTCTAATAGAATTGGGGTTAAAAGTTTGGGTGGTGTTCAACTGTATTTTATACGTTCCGTTGGCTTCCACTTCTGCAACGGTGGCAGCCACCCAAACATTTTTTCCATCAATACTTACCTTGACTTCAATCTTATCACCCTTTTTGTGGCTTGGGTTTGCAGTTCTTTGGGCTATGAGAAGATGGCTGTTTAGGCAGAACAAAACAAATGCGAAATAAAGAAGTGAGTGTGAAATGTTGAATTGCTTCATGATTTAAAAACTTGAGAGGGTTAAGGTGAGCTGTGTAAGCAGCTAAATAAAACATTCATTTCCATCCTTCTAAATTCCCCCTTTGAAGGGGGTGAGGGGGATGTTATGTTAGTTTTGAAGTCACAAAAAATCCTTACACAGCATCAAATTCGATTTTTGAAAAGAGTTTTAAACACCTTTCACCCCTATAGTGTCGCTTTTAGAAGAAAGGTTAGCAGTTGCAGAAAAAAAAATGATTTTTTTTTTGAGGTTTCGAGCGTATTTCTTGGATTTGATTCGATAGCATAGTAGGAAGTCAAGGGAACTATGGATTTTTTCCTTCAATAAAAAACACTTGGTAGACACCCTTTTGGATGGCTTCTGCATCTTTGTTCATAGGCGGAGAGAAAATGTCAACATCTGTAGATCTTGAATTCATTTCTATCTTCAAGAATGTTTTTTGAAGAAAACCTTTCTATTTTTTTTTCGCTTAAATCAACTAAAAATTTAGTTTTAAATTAACTTATTTAAACCTTCAATCACAATGAAAAACATCAATATATTATTCGAAATCAGCAAATTGTTTTGCATAATCATCTTACTAACAGCTTGTCATGATTCTTCCAAACATCAAGGAACTCCAACAGCGTATTCAATAGACGAATCTGCTTCTCAAACTCAAGAAGTATATGAAGAAAGGAAAACTGCTTCGAATCAGGTACACCCACACAAAAAAGAACTTTCAACCCCTAATAACCGTGATGCTCCTTCCATTTCCCAACACAATACAGAAGAATATGCAGAGGTAGCAGAAAACACCTTTTTGGAAACCATCAAAAATCCTTTGTCCACTTTTTCGATTGATGTTGATGCGGCTTCTTACAGCAATATGCGCCGATTCATCAACCGTCACCAAATACCTCCCCCAAGTTCCATTCGCATTGAAGAATTTATCAACTACTTCAACTACGATTATCCACAGCCCAAAGGAGAGCATCCCTTTTCAATAACGACTGAAATAGACAAATGCCCGTGGAATGGGGACAATATGGTGTTGCATATAGGATTGCAGGGCAAAAGAATGGACATCCAAGAATTGCCACCTAATAATTTGGTGTTTTTGTTGGATGTATCAGGTTCGATGGGTACATACGACAAACTACCTCTTTTGAAAAAAGTCATTCAATTGCTTGTCAATGAAATGCGCCCCAATGACCGAGTCGCCATTGTGGTCTATGCAGGAGCTGCGGGTTTGGTATTGCCTTCGACTTCTTTTGACGAAAAGAGCAAAATCTTGTCGGCTATCGAAAGGCTCAATGCGGGCGGTTCTACGGCAGGAGGCGCAGGCATCGAATTGGCATACAAGGAAGCTGAAAAACACTTCATCAAAAATGGCAATAACCGCATCATCTTGGCGACAGATGGCGACTTCAATGTAGGTCCTTCGTCCCAAACAGCTTTGGTCGAAATGGTGGAAGAAAAACGCAAATCAGGTGTCTTTTTGACCGTTTTGGGATTTGGGACAGGCAATTTAAAAGACTCCAAAATGGAACAGCTTGCCGACAAAGGCAATGGAAACTATGCCTACATCGACAATATTATGGAAGCCAAAAAAGTATTGGTGAACGAAATCGGCGCAACGCTTTTTACCATCGCCAAGGACGTAAAACTTCAAATCGAGTTCAACCCTGCAAAGGTAAAATCCTATCGTTTGATTGGCTACGAAAACCGTATGCTCCGCTCCGAAGACTTCAATGACGACACCAAAGATGCGGGCGAATTGGG
>JBGCDY010000707.1:0-7745 GCA_045105835.1 Chitinophagales bacterium | reverse complement strand
ATGAGAATGGTCCATTCGGGAAATAAAGCCAAACCGATTGTTTAATAAGCTGCTTTTTCATTAAGCCCTGACAAGATGAAAAAGAAGTTATTAGACCAGCAATAAATAGATTTTATCAGCAGCAGTTAATTTACCAATTGGTATTTTGGCTGCTGCTTTTTTATACAACGAACTTAAAATATCCAATAATATTTTATCTTTACCTCTCCTACCATTCAAGCCCTCAAGTTTAAACGATACATTTCAGATGCCTAAAGATACAACAACAACAACTCCACTATTAAGCCTCGACCAAGCCCAAATTATCCTTTCTGAAGGCAAAACTGCTGCTGCTGAAAAAGATTATGATAAGGCGATAGAATTGTTTGGTAAAGCGATTGAAATCTTTGAAGTGCATGAAGAATGGGAGGCTTTTATGGAGGCATCTTATGAGTTGGCAAAAACTTATAGAAAGGAATTTCTTTTTTCTGAATTAAATAAAGTGGTTGATTTTTCGCTCAAAATTCAGGAACAAAAATGCCCAGATCTTTTTATTTGGAAGGTTAAATTGTGTAAAGAAAAAGGAGATGGGCTATATGAAGAAGGAAAATTTAGAGAAGCTATTCAGTGCTTCAATGAGGCTCAATGCACAATGGAAAAAGAACAGTTATTGGGGCATCTGCTTATACATAGTATTCTTTATCAGGTTGTACCCTATATCATGATAAGTAATTATCTGAAGGCAGAAGAATTACTCAACACTGTGTCTGAGTTATTGAAAAAAGAGGAGAAGGTGGAAGGTGATTTAATGGCAGAATTCTATTACACAAAAGGAATAGTAGAATCTAAGTTATTCAAATATGAATTGGCGAAGCAAAGTTACCAAAAGGCTTATGAATTGTATTCATCTCAACAGATGGATAAGAAAATACATTGCTATCTGAAAGTTTCAGAAATGCAGGGTATTGCGAAAAAACCAGAAGAAAAAATCAAGAATTACTCTGAGGTTTTTGATGCATATAAAAATTCTAATAATAAGCGAGATAAATTTTCTTTAGCAAAAATTTATATAGAGTTTGGAAGATACAATGCTGGCTTAGGTGAATTGACTCAATCTCTTTATTTTTATGAAAATGCGCTAACACTCTTTGATGAAATAAGCAACAAATTAGAGTACATGAAATTTTCATGTATGAAATTAATTTCTGCAATGCTCCGCAGGTCACGCTTTTATTTAGAAGAAATTGATTGCTATCAAAAACAAATAAAAATTGGTAAAAAGATATTTAATGGAAGCAATATTCAGATTGGATCTATTTATTTTAATCTTGCGAATGCTTATATCAATACAGATAATTTGGATAAAGCTTTAGAGTTTTCTCAAAAAGCATCTGCTATTTATAGAGAACTACTTGATGAAAAACATGATTTTATTATCGATGGAGATTATCTAATAGGGCGGATTCATACCGAAAAAAGAGAGCCAGTAGAAGGATTAAGATATTTAAAAAAGGTCTTAAATGCATATAAAGAAAAATATGCAGACAATTACTATTCTGGATATATATATCGAAAAATTGCAGAGTTTTATAATCACATAGCAACGAACTTTCACGAACAAGGAAACCTAAAAAAAGCATTAGAAAACCGTCAACTGGCTATAAAAACCCTTTTGTTAAACTATGAAGAAACTGATTTTTATGACCTGCCCACTCTTGAGCAATGTCCCCCTACTGAATTTAATTATCTATGTAATTTATTGTTTGAAAAGACAAAAGATTTGCGTGCTTATTTTTATATTTTGAAGGCAGAAGACTCTATTGCTGCAACAAAAGTCTTAAAAGCAGGGCTGAATACGTGTGAACTAATGATAGACTATCTGTTCGAGGTTCAAAAAGGGCTAGTAACACCTGAGTCTAAATTGTCTTTCACACAAGGATTAATAGATAGTTATCAATTATCTATAGAAATCAGTTTGTTGTTAAACAGTCATTTAGAAGATGACTCTATTATACAAAAAGCTTTTGATTTTCACGAACAGACAAAGGGGCTCCTATTGCGCTCTGCTATACAAGAAAATAAAGCTAAGCTCCAAGTTGCAATTGACACGAACTTATTAGAGCAAGAAAAAAACCTTAAAAAAGACATTGAAGCCTTACTACGAAAGATACAGCAAGAGAAAGCAAAAGGAAATCAAAAAGACAAGATTAAACTTAAAAACTGGAGAGAGGAATACCTCCAGCACCTTCAATCTCATCAAAATTTTATTGAACAACTTGAAAAAGACTCCCCTAAATACTATCAACTCAAGCATAATCTTCAAACCGTTTCTATTACAACTCTCCAAAAAGATTTAGGTGAAGATACAGTCGTCATCAGTTACCTCATAGGATCAGAAAAAGGCTATATTTTTGCCCTTACATCAGACGAATACGAAGTCATCCCTTTTGACATTCCTTCCAATTTCGACCAACAAATCCAAGGCTACCTCAACAGCATACAAACTCAAAACATCACCGATTTTATCCCTCAATCCCACGCCTTGTATTTCTTGTTAATCGAGCCCATTAGCTATTTAGTTTTTGACCCCTTTGCAGGAACTCCCAAAAACGTGGTCATTCTTCCAAGTGCTGCACTCAATTACCTACCTTTTGAAACCCTAATTCGTGAAATTCCCCATACTGCCCAGCCTGCCTTTCACCAACTCGATTACCTCCTCCAACACTGTCAAATTCAATACCATTATTCTGCCACACTCTACCATCAATCTTTGACTAAAAAAGAACAAGAACTTCTTTCCCTACCTTCAATGAAAAAAGCGAACTCCATTGATTTCTTAGGTTTTGCCCCCATTTACACCAGCGACAAAGCAGCCACACAAGAAGCCTTACGAGGATTGGCAGAAGATTACAGCCGTTGGGCAACTCGTTCTGATGCCCTCAGGGATGGTACACTTGCCCCACTCCCTTTTTCCGAAAAAGAAGTAGAAAATATTGAAGGATTGTTTACCCAAAAAGGATTAAAAGGACAAAGCTTACTCTATGATACCGCCACCAAAGACCACTTCAAAACTCTTGCAGCCAATGCCAAATACCTTCACATTGCAGCGCATGGATTGACCAATGATGAATACCCCAAATTGTCGGGCATCGTGTTTCACCCCGACGAAAAAGCGACCGAAATTCACGACAGCGTTTTGTCTATGGGCGAAATGTATCAGTTACAATTGCAGGCGGATTTGGTGGTCTTGAGTAGCTGCGAAAGTGGCATTGGAAAACTCGCAAAAGGCGAAGGCATGATGGCAATCAATCGAGGTTTCCTATATGCAGGCGCGAAGAATGTGATTTACACACTCTTCAAAGTCCTCGACAAACCCAGCAGCGAATTGTGCGAAGCTTTGTTTGAGGAGATATTGGAGGGGAAAACATACAGTGAGGCATTGCGCTTGGCAAAACTGCGATTGATTCAACGAGCGGATGTAGATCCTAAATCTTGGAGTGGGTTTGTATTGTTGGGGGCTTGATTACGAACGCCCCACAAAAAACATCCCAATCAGGGTTTCTCGATTACCTGTTAATTTCCAATAATAGCGACCAGGAACAAAATTTTGTGTGTCGACAACAAATTGTTTTGTTCCTTCTTCCAAAACTCGTTCTTCCACGAGTATTTGTTGATTGTCCTCAATCGTAAAGCTTTGATTTTTAGTCAGAGGTTTTTCAAAACTAAAACTTAGTTCATTCTCTGCGTCCAAACCATTTTCAGGAGCAGTCAATCCCGCAGCCGTACTTCTACTTGCCTGCAATAAAGCCGCTTCATAATTTGGAACAGGTAAGAAAAACTGAGCCAAGTCATCAATCGTCTCATTTACCTTATCTGTCAAAGACTGCCATTTATCTTTCAAAGAAGACTGCTTCAATTTACTTTGTTTCAATTGCCAGTTGACTTCCATCTCCTGCAATTCCATTTTGAAGCGTTCATCTCCAAACAAAACAGCTCCGCCATACAAATCCTCATAAAAAGCAATTTGGTCTTCAACCCCAGGTTCATTCTTGCGAAGTTGAGTGAGTGATTCTAGGTCTTTGTCTGACAATGTTTTGAAAACATAGCCCTCTACTAATTTTATTTTTTCATTTTCTGTCATCATGGGGTGATTAATCTTTTTTAGTCAGCAAATTTTATAGGTAATCTAAGAAAACTATATTTCATCAATACAGCTAATAACAAACAATACAAGGTCTCATTTCTAGCTTCTCTCCTCCTACTTCCACTCAAATATCAACACGCTTAAATTCCTTTGCCATCTGTTTTTGCAGTGCTTTGATGCATCTTTTCTTTTGTGTACGAACAACTTCTTCACTTTTATAATTCAAGTTCTTTTGAATCGCTTCAATGGAATATTGGCGGTAAAAAAACAGGTATAAAATACGCTGGCAGGGGTGTTGCATTTTCTTCAACAACTCTGCAATCATCTTTTTCCTATCCATAGATTGCAGGTTTCCCTCTGCTCCTATTTCGGAAGATTCCATAAACTCTAAAGGAGCATCAGAAGTCGTAGCTTTTTGACGGCGCATTCTGATTAAAAAGACATTTCTACCAATCCCAAAAAGATAAGTTTTCAACTGACTCCTTAGGTCATCCAACTTTCCTGCCTTGGCATTTTTATACAATACCATAACACTATCTTGAAAAACATCTATTCCCTCCTCCTCATTACAATTGTATTTTCGCAACATCCAATTCACAAAAGAAGGTCTAAATTCCTCATACAACACATTGACTGCTTCCCTTTTTCCAGCTTTGAAGTCTAATAGCCAATTGTTGAAGTCTTCTATCATATTTGTACTATTTTTAGAGCAATCATTAACATCTAAATTAGAAAAATCTTTTAACACACACACAACAAATACTCATCTTTCCTTATCTACTGATAATGAGCCACTTAAAAAACAATCATTCTTATTTTATTTTTCACTCCAACGAAATTAATATTTTTTTTAAAAAAAATCCCCCTCCCCTGTTCACTAATCTCAATAAAATGGTACTAAAGGATAAACACCCAAACGAAGAACTATAATTAACAATTACAAAAATAATATTTACCATGAAACTAAACGTACAAATTTCAACAGCCCTATTCTCTCAATTTTTAGTATTCAGCCTATGCCTATTCTTATCCATGAATACATTTGCACAAAAGCCTCAACTATCATCTACAATGGAAACAGGTGGAAAATCAGCGCAAAATCAGGAGGAAGAAGAAACAACAAACACACTCGAAACACCTACTTTGATTCAGTCCTCTTCACAAGCAGTACAAAAGCAGCAAAAAAGTGGCAGTGAAGAAATCACCCTTAACGGCCCTTTCTGCAATGGGTGTGATGACCCGAAAGGCGGCAGTTCTTTAGCTTGTAGTGGAGGGAATAACTTCATCATTCAGGGTATTGATATATCAAGTAGAACAAGAAAGTTTTTTGTCAATTCCATAGACTTCAATCAAGAAAGCTTTGATAATGCGCCTAATGTCAGAGTAAGACTTTTCTGTGGAACTGTAGGAACAGTACACCACTCTGCTACACATACAGCCCTCTATACAGAAACTTTTACAACCCAAAAGTCAGATGATGGAAAATGTGTCACCTTTGAGTTGAGTACTCCTCCTACAATTGACCCTGCTTGTGGAACAACCCTATGGATAGAGTTCAGAACAACATCAGGGTACAGAGTCGTATCCACTCCTAAAAACTGCAATGGCAGCACTGCTACTGGAAACCTTACCTACATTCGGGCTCCTGGTTGTAGTATTGATACCCCTAAAAAAGCGAAGAATGTAGGATTTAAATTGGATGCAAGTTTTGCCATCAATATCACAGATGTTTTTGAAATCAAAGGCAATATCGAATACTGTGCTTCTGAAGAAAAAACGACCTTAGATGCAGCAGAAGATTGGACAAACTACCTGTGGTCAAATGGTGCTACTACCCAAACAATGGATGTCATTGATGGAACGTACGCTGTGACAGTCACGGACATAGCTGGTGGAACAGCAACAGATGAAGTAACCGTCATTCAACACGCCAATCCAGTACCAGTTATTACAGGTGAATTAGAATACTGTGCTGCTGATTTGAGTACTACATTGGATGCAGGAAAATGGGAAAGCTATGAATGGAACCACAATCAAACGAGTCAAGATATTGAAGCGATGGCAGGAACGCACATGGTCATCGTTACGGATGATAATGGATGTACAGGAACTGACGAAGTAGAAGTAGTAGAATATTCTGTTCCCCACATCAATATGGAAGGAACAGAAATGGTATCTGCCAACAATGGCACAGGAAACCGTGTATATGTGGTCGAGGTCTGCGGAGGAAAAACTTCTTATGACTATGATTTTACTTCTTCCGATGGTTTTGCAAGTATTAGTGAACAGCCTTCAGAAAATACAAACTGCCGCAATTATCAAATCGTTTATGGTGTTGGAGTAATTTGGACTTTGACAGTCACAGACCTTGATATTTGTGAAGACAAACCTGTTACCTTCACCAATGAAGGGTTGGTAACCAATCCAGAGATTGCAGAAACGATTATGAGTCCTGAAACCTGCATAGGTGATGAAGATGGGTCTATTGAGATAGAAGTAGAAGGTGGCGACAACAGCTGTGAAGAATATACCTATACCTGGACGGGACCAAATGACTTTAGCGAAACAACATTGGATGATGCAACAGGGAGTATGGTAGAATATTTAGCATCGGGAATGTACGATGTCCTTGTCACAGATTGTGCTGGAAACACCATCATTCAGTCAGGCATACATGTGAGCCGCACCAATGGCGGAAGTGGCAGAGGTCGTGGACGTGGAGGCTGCAAAACAGCAGGTGACAATGTCAATGACTTCGCAAGCTTGAAAGCATTCCCAAATCCTTTCAGTCAAATCACTTCCATAGAGTTCAGCATTGCAGAGACTTCAAAGGTTTGGATTGCGATCTATTCTATTGAAGGACGAAAAGTAGCGGAAATATTGGCAGGCGAAATCATTGAAGCAAACACTTCACAGCGATTGGGTTTTGATGCCGAAAAATTGCAGAATGGAGTCTATGTTTTAGAACTCCAAACAGAATCAGGTTTGCATCAGCATCAGCAATTGATGGTTGTGAAATAGATAGAGACCTAAACTACGATAGTCTCCAAGACTACCCTAGTTTTCTTACACCAAAGCCCAATCGTTTTCAAAACGGTTGGGCTTTCCTGATTTAATTCCACCTGTGCCTTCAAACATTCTTTTTCGATAAGGGCGGTTTTAACCGCTGAAGAATTACTCAAAGCAAATAAACCTTGTGGTTTGCGTCAGCGACTGAAGTCGCCATTACCGAATAATCTTAAAGGCACAGGTCGATTTAATTTCAAAAAAAACTATAATATCTTTTTTCGGTAATCGCTGTATATCAGTGTCTTTGCATCCGTAAAAAGCAAACCTAAAAAAAAAATCACCTCCAATGTTCACCTCTTCCAAAATCAAGTTACTAATGAATACAACACAATAGAATTAGAATGACAGCTAAAAAATTGCATCAAAGCAATAACTGAAATTCACCTATTTTTTTACTACCTCAAAATTTTAATTAAGATGTACAAATTAGAGATTACCGAGATTTACTGCCACCAGAAAGGAGGAACTGCCAATCATGACGATATGATGATTTTGGTACAGACAGATGCTGGACCACCAAGCCGATTTCCTATATTTGGTTCACAGCCAATGT
>JBGCDY010000706.1:0-3899 GCA_045105835.1 Chitinophagales bacterium | reverse complement strand
ATTGAAGGTCTGTCATTTTTTCATGGAGCACCCACAGCCCAATTTGTATATCCGTCAATTGCCGATTGCGGTGCATACCAAGTTTATGGAGCAGCATACGGGTATTTTGAAGAACTTGTTGGATGAGGTTTTGGAGGAGTGGGCGATTAAATACCATACGACGAGGTTTGAAGAAAGGTACTATTTGAAGTATGATGAGGCTACGATTCGTTTGCGGATTTTGGATGCTTCGATGATGTCTGATTTTCCCGATTATGTGACGGATTTGACTTTGCCCTTGAGTGAATTGCAGCAGTTGCAGACGGAGGCTTATCGGGTTTTTGTGGTGGAAAACAAACAGACTTTTTTGGCATTTCCGAATGTGCCGAATAGTTTGATTATTTGGGGCAAAGGTTTTGGGGTGGAATTGTTGAAGGAGGTGCTTTGGTTGGAGCAGAAAGACATCATTTATTGGGGAGATATGGATGTGCAGGGTTTTCAGATATTGTCGCAGTTGAGGGGCTATTTTGCACAGACAGAATCCTTGCTGATGGACAAGGCGACTTTTGAAGCCTTTGACGAGTTTGCAGTGACAGGCAAAATGTCGAAAGTGGAGAATTTGGTTCATTTGACGGATGAGGAACAAGCTATGTTTGCGTTTTTGAAGGAAAGGGACTTGGGGAGATTGGAGCAAGAAAGGATTACCCACCAATACTTGTTGGAGCGATTGGAAGATTTTTTGTAGAAATGGAAAGGTAACATTATATTAATTTTGCATTCTTTTGAATCTAGCATTTGTATTTTACCTTTGTGGTTTGTTTTTTGCGAATAGCAACTGTAAACTCTTTTTTAATCTAAAAAACTAAAAACAAATAAAGCATGAATCCAATCAAAATTAAATTTGGCACCGATGGCTGGCGTGCAATTATCGCCAAGGAATATACAACCGACAATGTGGCTCGTGTGGCGTATGCAACGGCTTTGTGGTTGAAGGAACGTTATGAAGAACCCAAAGCAGTTTTGGGACATGATTGTCGTTTTGGAGGACCGATGTTTGCGGAAGTGACGGCTAAGGTCTTGTGTGAGAATGGAGTGAAGGTGTTTATGGCAGAAGGCTATGTATCTACTCCCATGGTTTCTTTGGGTGCATTGAAGTACAATGCAGGTGTTGGTGTGGTTTTGACGGCAAGTCACAACCCTCCTACTTACAATGGCTACAAACTGAAAGCACATTTTGGAGGACCGATGGTGCCTGCAAATATTACGGAAGTAGAAAATTTGATTCCTGATGAAATGGCGATTCCAAGCACGAGTTTGGAAGAGTACAAGGCAAAGGGATTGATTGAAGTAATCGACTTGGAAGGAATGTATGTAGACCATATCGAGGCTGCTTTTGACATGGATGCGATTCGCAAGTCGGGTATCAATGTGGGCTACGATGCCATGTATGGTGCGGGTCAAAGTGCGATGAAAAGATTGTTGCCAGATGCTACTTTTTTGCATTGTGACGACAATCCTGGCTTCAAAGGACGTGCGCCTGAGCCGATTCACAAAAACCTATTGGAGTTTTCGGACTTAATCAAAAATAGTGGCAATATTCACATCGGTATTGCGAATGATGGTGATGCGGATAGAATTGGAGTGTATGACAGCAAAGGAACTTTTGTGGATTCTCACCACGTTATTTTGTTGGCGATTCACTACTTGCACAAAATCAAAGGATTGGGTGGAAAAGTGGTAATTGCTTTTTCGGTGACAGACCGAGTGAAGCGATTGTGTGAGGCGTATGGTTTGGAAGTAGAAGTGACCAAGATTGGCTTCAAATACATTGGCGGTATTATGGTCGATGATGATGTATTGTTGGGCGGTGAAGAGTCTGGTGGTATTGCGGTGAAAGGACACATTCCAGAACGTGATGGCATTTGGATGGGTTTGTTGTTGATTGAATTGATGGCAAAAACAGGCAAAACGGTTGAGGAATTGATTGCAGAAATGTATGCTTTGGTGGGTGCGTTTACTTTCCATAGAGATGATTTGCACATTCCAAATGATACCAAATGGGCGATTATGCAAAACTGTGCGGATGGTAAATACGACCGTTTTGGTGATAGAACTGTGGAGCGTGTCGAAAATATTGATGGCTTCAAATTCCATTTGGATGGCGGCGATTGGGTGATGATTCGACCTTCTGGTACAGAGCCTGTATTGCGGGTGTATGCAGAGGCAGGTTCTCCTGAGGCTGTGCGTACCTTGTTGGATACGGTGCATAAGGTTTTGAAGGGATAATCAATAGTATCTAAAAAACAAAAAGGGGATGTGGTCAAAATGACTACATCCCCTTTTCTATTTTTGGTAAAACGAAAGAATTACAATTTCGATTCTACCCTTTTCAAGCCAGCTTTCAGCGTTCCTTTGTCTTCTTTGCTGAGGTTGTTGCTGCGTGCATCCAACTTCACCAAAGTAGGGACTCGCTTTTCGATGTTGGTAAAATTATTCAATTGCAGCTCATTGCCTACACAAGAAAACTGTTTCAAGGATTTGAGTGCATCAATTCCTTTTAGGTTTTTGAGTTGGTTTTTGTTGCAATTCAAGCTGTATAGATTTGCCAATTTGTCCATTCCCCTAAGATTGCTGACTTCATGTTCCGCAACATTGAGGGTTTGTAGTCCTATCAAATTTCTAACTCCTGTCAAGTTGGTCAGTTTGAAAGTCAATTTGTTCTTGGTCGTGCGGTAGAAACTCAAACGTTTGGTTTTGAGCAAGCTTTTGAGTTGGTCATTGGAAGGTCTCGCAATGATTTCTCCATTTCCAGCCACAACATTGAATGCCATCTGCCACTGTTTTTCAAGTGATTTCCACCATTTTGAATACTCTTTCTCCTGGTCATTCTTTGCCGTATTATTGACTGCGGGCTTGCGCTTTGGAGTCGGTTTGGCAACTGGTTTCGACGTTTTAGGCTGAGGCTTCGCTTTCACTTTAGGAGCGGCTTTTGTTTCCTTCGCCACTGCTGGTTTGGGAGTAGTCGCCTTTTTAGGTGCTTCTCGAACAGGTTTCTTCTCCGACTTTGGATTTGGAGTAGTATCCTTCTTAGGCGTTTCCTGTTTGGGTTTTTCTTCCAATTTTGGCTTTGCAGCAGCAATTTCCTTTTCAGATGCTTCCTGTTCAGATTTCGCTTTCACCTCATCCCTTGGAATATACTTCTTGGTCTTTTTCACCACAGGAGCTTCTCCTTTTTTCTCAACACTTGATTCAGGTTTCGCTTCTTCCACAGCAGGTTTGGCGGTTTCCTCTACTTTCGGTGTAGATTCTTCCATTTTTTCTGCTACTTCTGGCTGAGCCTTCTCTTCGCTTTTCGGCGTGTACTTCTTGGACTTTTTCGCCACAGGAGTTTTGCCCTTTTTCTCTACACTTGGTTCAGGCTTCGCTTCTTCCACAACAGGTTTTGCAGCTTCCTCTACTTTCGGTGTAGATTCTTCCGTTTTTTCTGCTACTTCTGGCTGAGTCTTCTCTTCGCTTTTTGGCGTGTACTTCTTGGGCTTTTTCGCCACAGGAGTTTTGCCCTTTTTCTCAACACTTGATTCAGACTTCGCTTCTTCCACAGCAGGTTTTGCAGCTTCCTCTACTTTCGGTGTAGATTCTTCCGTTTTTTCTGCTACTTCTGGCTGAGCCTTCTCATCGCTTTTCGGCGTGTACTTCTTGGACTTTTTCACCAACTTTGGCTTTGTCCTTTTTTCCTCTTTTGCCTCTGGCTGCTGCGTATCCTTAGCATCATCGATTTTGACACCTTCTTCAACGACGGTTGTTGGAGTCTCAACTTGTTCCGTTTTAGGAGTCGTATCCTTGGCATCTTTCACCAACTCAGGTTTGTCTGTCTGCTCTTCTATTGGAGTTGACTGCTCCGTTTCTTCTGCCTCAAGTTT
>JBGCDY010000705.1:0-4801 GCA_045105835.1 Chitinophagales bacterium | reverse complement strand
GTTGCAAACGACAACACTCTACACACTCGTCGCAGACGAGCGCGAGATTAAGGCGAGATTTGTTTTTTTTACTGGGACATTACTTGCGCTCGTTTGGAACGAGAGCTTAATATTTGCTGTCGTTTATAACGACAAAGTACTATAGGCTGGTGATACATGCTCGTTTGTAGTGCTTATAATTACCTGTCGTTGCAAACGACAACACTTTACACACTCGTCACAGACAAGCGCGAGATTTGTTTTGAAGCGGTTTACAAGACATAAAAACTTTTTCTACTCAACACCTAAATTCCTTTTAATTTGTATCTCGGCGTAATTATTTGATTTTGTGTCATTTATTAATTGTGTTTGTTTTAAATTTCGTCAGATTTATGCAGAAGATTCTTACAGAATGACAAAAAAGGAGACTGGGTTGGGAGGAGGAAGGGTTTGCGTTTTTTATGCAGACCTAAATTCCCTCCAATTTATCCCGCAGCCAATCCCGTTCCGAAAGCGTCGAACTTGCTTTGACTTCCTCCTGCAATTTCGCAATTTTGTCTTTTTCGCTGGGTAGCAGTCGTATGATGCGCCCAAGCATGTTGATGAAGTTTTGGTGGGATTTTTTGTGGCTGTCTGCAATGTCCTTTTGGCGGTGTATAAACACCCGAAAGGCATTGATAGAAGAGTCCAAGAGGTTCCATTCCTCCGTTTCGTAATAGACCTTCAATTGCATTCGCTTCACTCCCAGTTTGGTATAAATGTCTCTGTATTCCACCTGATAGAGCAAATCCAATACTGCGTCATAGTTTTCTTGGTGAAAAAACATATCTGCCCTGCAATAATTGTACAAGTCCGTCCGAGCCTCAGGCAGCAATCTCTGGCGGTTTTCTTCCATAAAGTTTTCCGCCCAATCGTATTTTTCCAAGCGTAGGGCAATGGTCGAAATGTTTTTGAAGATGGCAGGTAGGAGGTAGCCATCTGTATAGAATAAGCCCATTTTCAATTGTTTGTCATAGAGCTGAAAGAGGTCTTCATAGTAGGCTTTTGAGGTTTTGATAACTTCTTTTGAAGCGTTTTCTAAAAAAGTATATAAAATCCTTGTTTCTTCCAATCGCTGCAAATCTCCATATTGCTCCAATAATTTTTTCAAGTCTTGGTAGATGTCTACATTGTTGGGGGTTCGGAGTAGCAATAAGCCTTTGTGCCATAGTGCAATAATGGGATTATCTTGGTAGGGGTTTTTCTCTAAGAAATGCAGCAAATCTTCCATCATCGTGAAGTCATACTCAATGTTGACACTCCTTTGCCGATTGAGCATCAAACAGAAGAGCATCAATTTGCTGATTAAAAAATGGATGTCGAGGTAATCGTTCTTGTTTTGAAAGTTTACATCTGCAATGCGCTCGTCGTGTATACTTTGGAAAAAAGAATTTTGACCCTCAATGAGGTATTGGTTGTAGAAGTAAGTGTTGTCTTGGTATTTGACTTTGGATTGGAGCTTGAGGGCTTCCTTCAATTGGCTTGGAAAGAACTTGAACAACAAGCGGTTGTTGTGGTAGTCCATTGTATTGATTTTCTGGAGAATCGCTTGTTTACCATACTTTTCATGAGCAATAAAAGCTTCAATGATTTTGTAGAGTTTGGACAGAAGTTTGGTAATCGTCTGTTCCTTGTATGGGTCTCTGGGGAATACATAAAAGAACGCATTTTCGGTGGTGAGTTGCGGACTGCTAAATTTGGGTGCATATTTTTTTAGGAAAGCAAAGAGGCTAATAATATATTGATTTTCATTGAAGTAAGGGGATTCAACGAATTTCTCCAAACTCTTTAGCTCTTTGGTCGAAAAACTTTTTAATACTTGTATAATCTTACGTTGCTGCATGAAAAGTTTATAGCTTAGGAATGGTAAAAAATAAATCCCGATTTAGACTTTTGAAGTTTTGCCTTAAAAATTCTTGATTTTAAGGAGAATCAACATTCTTCAAAGTATACACTTCAAAAGTCTTTACTTCAAGTGTAAAACTTATTTTTTAGGTCTTACTTAATTGGCAAATCTTAATACGGACGCTAATAAAAGAAAATATTTCCTTTTATTATAATTGATGTCCTTGACACAGAAAATAAATAGGACATCAAGCAAGCAAAAGTAGGATTAAATTATTGTTTTTCAGTGAATGCCAAGTTATATCTAAAAAACAAGGCATTGAAGGCTTGAATATTTGAGCCTTTAAGAGATACAACCACAGAATTTATTGAAGTATTGGCTTGATTTCAGCGACCTATTGACTGTTTTTTTTGTCATAAAAACGTCATTACAAAGGAACTTTTTAGCTCGAAAAATGGTTATATTGAAGTGAGCATTAACTCATTTTAATTATTTATAACACCAAAAATAAATCGAATGAAACAAACTAAAACTCTACTATTACTCTCCCTAATTTTTATCCTTTTCACTACTTCCTGCAAAAAAGATGAGCCCTCTCGTACAGACTTTTTGACAAGTGAAAATGGGTGGAAATATACTTCTTTGACAAGTAATTCGGAAGAAATTACAGAAGCTTTTATTGCACTTGTTTTTTCTGCGCTCGACCCCGTAAATCAAACTCCAGAAAATGAAGCAGAGATTAGAAATAATCTTGAGTTTGAACTAGACATTGAAGATTTGGATGATTGTGACAAAGACGACGTGATTACTTTTGGTGGAGATGGAAAAGTAAGCCGAACTTCAGGTGCAGATAAATGTAATCCAAGTGAACCAGATCAAGGGAATGCAGGTACTTGGTTTTTGAATGCAGATGAGACGGTTTTGACACTGGTTGACAATATAGGCTTTGCGAATGATTTTGAAGTCTTTAGCATCAACGAAAGCAAAGCGGAATTGGTAAATAGGTCAACTCTTTTGGAATTTTTTGGTGAGGAAGAGTTTGAGGAGTTTAAGGACATAGCAGGGTATGAAGATTTCGTTGCTTCTGATATTTTGATTACATTGACGATGGTAGCAAACTAATCCATTAGATTGACCAATAGTATTTTGAGAAAGTAAATAACAAAGGCTTTTGAAGCAGTTTTTCTGACTTCAAAAGCCTTTGTTTGTTTTAGCTGAAAATTTCTATTTTTCGAAGCATATTTATTCCACCTTCAATACCTTATGTACTCGGTTTCCTACCTTCAAAAAGTAAACTCCTTCTGCCAAATCTTTCACGTCCAATTGGTAAGCACCTGATACTTGTCCAGACTGCAAAGATTGACCAAGTGAATTGGATAGGTTAAAACCTACATTTTGAGCCTCTTTTACTTCAATGTTTACGAAAGAAGTACTTGGGTTGGGCGAAATGCTTACCTGTGTTTGGTGTTCATCGAAAGAATCAATGTCTGTAGTGAACCGCAGTCCATCAATGTCGTATCTTGACATAAATTTCCAGGCTTCAGCCGAAGCATTGATGTCGTAATTGGTGACTGAAAAATCAAATGCACTACCTGGCCAAGTATGTGCACCTCCCGTTATTTTGAAAAATTCTGTGACAACTTGATTGTCTCCTCCTCCATACAGAAAATGTTCAACTGTGCTTTCGTCAGTAGGATCTAAATCAGGTATTTGAGTGATGATGGGAGTAGGACTACAGTTGTTGAAGTCCACCCAATATTGGACAACCTCTTCAATGGATTTTGCAATAAATCCTCCATCGTAGGGAACAGTCGGGTCTTCTGTTCCGTGAATTTGTAGGACAGGAGTAGGGTGTTGGGCATCGCAGTTGTTGAAGGTAAATGGGGACATCGAACCTGTTACAGAAGCAATTGCAGCAATCTTGTCACTCAATTGACAAGCCAACTGATAACTCATAAAACCACCATTGGACATTCCCGTACTGTAGACTCTTTTCAAGTCTATATTGTATTCAGACGCAATCGCATCTATCAAAGTTTCGGCGAACCCTACATCATCGACATCGCTGCCTCCCCATCCCACATTGAAGTGTGTAGTCTCTGTTATATCTAGTGTGCCCATAGGATGGACAATCAAAAAGCCTTCGGTATCGGCAATCGGACGAAAATCTCCATAGAACATTTGCTCAGTAGCATTACTGGTGTATCCATGAAAATTAAATAGTAAGGGAACTGCTGCCTCTCCTGTATAATTGGCTGGAACGTATAGAACGTACTCTCTTTGTAAGTTGTCATGTTCGAGCGTGCCGCTGATGGTTTGCTGCCCATAACAAAGAGTGAAAGAGCAAAAAAGCAGAAGACAAACGATAATTGATGCTTTCTTGAAATTGAATTTGTTGTTCATAGATATCTGAATTTTGGTAGGAGAAAAACGCAAGTTAGTATTTTAAACGTACCTTTGAAAAAAGATTCATTCTTTGTTCGTTTTTACTAAGGGGTATTTTAGTGTAAGCTCGCCAAGTCTCGGATGATTTATTCACCGCTTACCTAATTTGTACCTTGTATGGAAAAGAAACGATATGAAATTGAAGGAGAAAAACCTTTTTCAGAAAGCCTTATTTGGCAACTCAACCGAGATTATTATGACCAAGAAGGGGTCAATGCATGGAGTTCGGGAGTTGTTCCCCATCATTTGACAAGTAATTCGATGGTCGGTAAAACCTATGCAGAGTTGATTTTTGGATTCCTCAAGGACTTGGCTTCCAAAGGGCAAACCGAAGAGAAAGTATATATTGTAGAGTTAGGCGCAGGGCATGGTCGCTTGGCTTTTCATGTCCTCAAACATTTGGAAAAATTAACAAAACAGGTAGGTTTGAATTTGCCGCCTTATTGTTATGTTCTCAGTGACATTGTTGAAGACAATTTGGCTTTTTTTTAT
>JBGCDY010000704.1:0-5107 GCA_045105835.1 Chitinophagales bacterium | reverse complement strand
TTATACGATTTTGTCAAAGAACTTGGTTCTGCTAATAAAGTGTTCATGTGTTCTTCGTTTTCTGGAAAAAACTAAATTTACACATCTCTATACTTTTTAGCAGAACCTTTTTTGTAGTACGATTATTTAAACACGCCATTTTTTTTCAATAATGATCTATTGTTTTTATGGGGCTGGGTCACCGAAGTTACCCACATACTCAACTGTGCAATCGCTAAATACTTGAAACTGCCAGTAGCTTCTAAAACGACATCCTGAAGGACAATCTCCATAACCTACACTATAAGTTACTTCTAAGTGACCATCAAGTGGACGAATCTCAATGTCATTACCATCACCTGCTGTTTGTTCGTATTCTGCTCGTTTGATTCCTCCAATGTCGTTTAAGGTACTCACCAAAACGTCTGTATTAAGAGGTGTTTTTGCTTCCAAAACGACTGTCTCAATGAAGCTGTAGTATTCTACTACTTCAAGGTCATTGGTTTCCAATAATTGGTCAATTGTTTTATTGTTTGTTTTTGATTCACCGTGAATCCAATTTTTTGTCCATGGATAGGCTGTATCCAAATTAATCATAAAACGCTTTGGGGCATCCATTGCATGAATATCATATACTTCAATCACCGCATCACGAGCCTCTATTTTTGTTGCATTGTAGATTACCATCAAGGCATCCATCGCTTTTTGGTAATAGTCAGCAGGGATTTGGATATCAGAAGTATTGATTCCATCGTGTTTCATCAGCTCTAAAGCCAACTTTGCAGCATCCTTTTCGTACATTTCTTTAACCTCATCTGTTTGTTCGCAATTTTCACGTTGTGAGAATAATGGATTTTCGTCAGTTAAAACGACGCTTTTTTGACAGGAACTAAGTATCAGTAGGGTGGTGAAGATGTAAAGTAAATTTTTCATGGTGTATGATTGTCTAAGTTCTGTAAAAAACATGAAATTCTAAAAAAAACATCTTATTTTTTGAAACCTTCATGTAAATATATCCGTATGAAGAGACTTTTGCAAATTTCATGCCACTATAAGTTAAATTACGCACTGCTTTTGAATGCTTGCATGGCATGTCATTTTTTTTTATTAACTTGAATGCTATAAAATTCCTTCAATATTTATGCAGTAAAGGAGGAATTTTTGTCGAGAAAAGCTTGACTATATATTTTTTTTGTTTAACAATATCAAAACCAGTCAAATGGATTTTTTTAAAAAAGGAACAGACTTCCTGTCTGACATTGCAGGCAACCTTGAAAAGGAATTTGGGGGTTTAATTGGCTCTCTTACTTCCGAAGAAATTGGCACAAAAGCACCCGCTATTAATATTGCTGAGAAAGGAGATAGATTCATTGTGTGGGTAGCTGCTCCAGGTATGGAAAAAAAAGATTTTCAACTGAGCATTAAGGATGGTGCACTTATGGTTGCTATGGATAAAGAATTGACTTCTGAGCAGAAATCATTGAAGTATGTGCAGCAAGAATTTAGTTACAATACTTTCAAGCGGGCATTTGCGATTCCAGAAACGGTTGACCCCGCTTTGATTAGTGCAGCTTATGAAAGGGGACTATTGGAAATAACCTTGCTCAAAAAAGAAGAAGCGAGAGAGAGTGATGGACATCAAATCGATATTTTTTAGATCGTTTTATTGAAGTCTGCAAAACAAGGACTTGAAAAAGTTGGTTCGTTAGTAATTTTGTAGGTCTAAATAACCTTCTTTTGCGGCACACTTAAAAGTAAAAAGAGGCTGTTACTAAAATAGTAACAGCCTCTTTTTGTATTCATTGTATTGTCTTTCATTTTCAAGCAAGGACTAATATCGTTGGAGTACTTCCTCTACAGGCATGTCCAAACGCACATTGTTAATGTATGCTGCGACAAAAGCTTTGGTATATCCTTTGCGAAGCAATCGAATTCTGAATTGTTCTGCATCCGTAAAATCATCAAAAGTGCCCATCATGTATCGAATCAAGCCATTTCGTGTTTTTTCAGTCTCTACGTTTCCTTGTGCTTTACTCAAAAAATCTGCACCCGCTTCCAATTTTTGTCGAAAAGCACCAATCTGAATTTTGAAGACAAGTTGACTGTCAGAATAACGTCCATTATTATAAGTACTACTCATTGCCGTTTCTTCTGATTCTTTTAGAACAAACGTTTCCGCCATAGAGCTGGTCGGAATAGGCGCATGCGCTTCCTGAGGCTTATTGTATTCAGGAGTGCCTTTTGCCACATTGATACTCGCACTTGCACTTTCCAATACTGCATGGAGAATTTGAGTTTCACTGCTATTAATGGTCGAAACACTCTTTGGAGTTTCTGCAAAGCCGTCTACATTCATTTTAAACAACTTATATTTTCTTTCGGCTTCTAGTTTGAAATAGAAGTTACCGTCGTTTTGTGTAATGAATTCCTGTTTGTCAGCAGTTGCCAAATCTTCAAGAATAACTTGTGCTCCTTCTATCGGTTCTTTTGTTTCTTCATTCAATACAATTCCGACCAATACCAATTTCAAATCCTTTTGAAACATGTACCCTTCGGTAGAAAAGACAGATTTAGCGATTTTTTTACCTTTTGAAGTACGGTAGTTGGTTGAGAAGGTATGTAAAGAGGACTCATCAGATGCCTTTGCCAACATTTCTGCAGCTTTTGCTTCATTGATGGTTATTTGATAAATATCTCCATTGCCTTTCCCTCCTTTTCGATTAGAAGAAAAATAGCCCAACTTGAAGTCATCAGTCAAAATCAATCCAAAATCATTGCTTGAACTATTGATAGGAGTTCCTACGTTTTCGGTTTTCCATTTGGTAGCACTGATTGGAGTCGCTCCAAATACATCAAAACCTCCGAATCCTCCCAAGCCATTTGAAGCATAGTAAAGCGCTCCATTGGGCTGAGCAAAAGGATTTATTTCATCTCCTTCTGTGTTGATGGTATTTCCTAAGTTTCGAGGCTTGGTCCAAGTTCCGTTTTCATACATGCTTTTGTACAAATCTTTTCCTCCATAGCCACCTGACATATCAGACGAAAAATAGAGTGTGTGTCCATCTGCAGACAAGGCTGGATGTGCTACGGAATAAAACTTGTCATTAAAAGGAAGTTCACGAACGTTTGTCCATTGATTACCTACCAAATCAGCTTCATACATCTTCAGGTGAGATTTGCCTGTTTGGTTTTCTCTACCAACATTGCGAGAGAAATAGGCTTTATTACCTGATTTATTGAAGCAAATGGCTCCTTCATATTGATTGCTCTCATCCATTCCAACAAGTATAGTTGGGTTTGTCCATTGTTGATTCTGGGCTTGTGTATAGTAAATGTCTACACTTTTTGCTTCTGCAGATGTGAAAACAAGTCCTCCTTTGTAGAAAGAGGGATTACTCTCAGAGGCAGTAGAATTGAATCCAAGTTTTTGAAGTTGGTACATTTCACTTCCCAATTGTGAGTTGCTGATATTGCGGCAAGATTCCGCAAATCTTTTTCCTCTTTGGTCATAAGGGACTTTCTGAGCATATTCTTCAAAATACTTGGCAGCTTCGGTGTACTTGCCATTTGTCATCAAAGCCTGAGCATAATAGTATTTCAACAGTGAATTATTGCTATTAAACACCATAGCTCTTTGGTACCACTGTTCTGCTTCGACAGAGTGATTAATCAAGCGATAAGCATGAGCTATTTGCTCCAATGCTATTTTATCACTTTCATTTTTCTTTAAAACTTTTTTATAAAGTTCTATAGATTTGCTGTATTCAGCATGATCAAAATAATCATTGGCTTTATTGAGCGTATTGGATTGAGCTAAAGCTACTTCTACACCCATTAATAGGCAAACAATGACTAAGGAAATGTTGATAATTTTTTTCATAGTTCTATTCTAGTTTTAACCTCTTTTTGAGAGCAAAAAATGAACCAAGTTTAATGGTTGGAGCTATTTATTTAGAATTGTGTAGTCATTTTTTTGTAAAAATACATAAAATACATAAAAAAAGCAAATTTTTTGAAACCTTTTTTCCTCTTTCCCGTATGCACCTTTTTTCCCTTTTTAAGGATTGTGTTAAGCCACTAACATTTCAAGCTAAAAACATTCATTCTACAAAATACCCAAGGATTAGGAATTGAATGTTTGATTTTTAGTATTATTCTTGTAATTTTGCGGCAAAATACAATCATAGATTTAATTTCATTGACAATATATGGCAAACATAGGTAAAATCAAGCAAATTATTGGAGCTGTTATTGATGTGGAGTTTCCAGAAGGAGAACTTCCCGAAATTCTACATGCACTAACTGTGGATAGAGAAGATGGTAGAAGTTTGGTATTAGAGTGCCAAAAACACCTAGGAGAAGATAGTGTAAGAACCATTGCGATGGATTCTACTGATGGATTGGTAAGGGGCATGAATGTGGTAGACACAGGCACGCCTATATCTATGCCTGTTGGTGAAGCGATTAGAGGTCGCTTGTTCAACGTAGTAGGCGAAGCCATCGATGGTATCCAAGATGTAAAAACAAGTCGTTCTTACCCTATTCACCGTAATCCTCCTCCATTTGAAGACCTGACTACACAAACAGAACCTCTGTTTACGGGTATCAAGGTAATTGACCTTTTGGAGCCTTATGCAAAGGGTGGTAAAGTAGGTTTATTTGGTGGTGCGGGTGTCGGTAAGACGGTTATCATCATGGAATTGATCAACAACATTGCACTTGGATACTCAGGTTTATCTGTGTTTGCAGGTGTAGGTGAAAGAACCCGTGAAGGGAACGATTTGCTTCGTGAAATGGTGGAAGCAAAAGTTGTGAAATACGGCGACAAATTCTTACACGAGTTGGAAGAAACAGGTAACTGGAACTTGGACAAAATTGATATCGATCAGTTGAAAGATTCCTTTATTACCATGGTATTTGGTCAAATGAATGAGCCTCCTGGTGCGAGAGCAAGGGTTGCTTTGTCAGGTTTGACAGTAGCTGAATACTTTAGAGATGGTGATGAAGGTGACAGTGGTGGACGTGACATCTTGTTCTTCATTGACAACATTTTCCGATTTACACAGGCAGGTTCTGAGGTATCGGCATTGTTGGGTCGTATGCCATCAGCGGTAGGTTATCAGCCAAC
>JBGCDY010000703.1:0-3263 GCA_045105835.1 Chitinophagales bacterium | reverse complement strand
GCCTAACTCCTCAATATGTACACCAAGGTGCACATATATCGCAAATCTTTTTTGAACAATTTAGTTGATATTTATTGGGTACTTTTTTGATAATCAAAAGTATCAATAAAAAATCATGAAAAAAAACCTCAAATAGTTGATATTTTTATATGTCCAAATTATCCAGAGGACTTTGGAGTTTTTCCATTCCTTTTTTGGTAATATGGGTATAAATTTCTGTCGTTTTAATGGAATCATGCCCCAATAATTTTTGAATATACCTCAAATCCACGCCTCGTTCCAACAAATGTGTTGCAAAACTATGTCGAAGTGTATGCACCGTAGCATAGGAATTAACTTTGGATTTCAGTTTAGCTGCTGTAAAAATTTTCTGAACACTAGTAGGAGAATATTGTCCTCCATACTGACCTTCAAACAACCAATCTACAGGTTTTTGTTCCTTGTAGTATGCTCTCAAATATCTTAAAACTTTTTCAGACAACAAAGTATATCTGTCTTTTTTTCCTTTTCCACCTTTTACAAATACATAATTTCGTGCTTTTTGAATATCCTTCACTTTCAGGTTGATGACCTCACTTCTTCTCAATCCTGCTGAATAAATCAATAGCAAAATACATTTATGTTTTAGATTATCGACTACTTTAATCAATTTCACCACCTCTTGCTCACTCAATACATTGGGCAATTGCTTCGATTTTTTCGGTTTTGGGATTTTATACACTTTCCGAGAATTTCCCAATACAGATTCATAATAGAACTTAATCGAATTGATAATGCTATTTTGAGTAGATTCCGATATTTTGCGTTCCTCTATTTGTAGAAGGATGTATTCGATAATCTGTTGCTCGCTAATATCTTCGGGTTTCGTGTCATTGTATTGCAGAAGAAAAAAACTGAAGTGCGACTTGTAGGATCGGATAGTCGCAAAACTGTATCGTTTCAGCATCAGTTTTTGTTCCAATGCTACCAATGCTTCGGGATGTTTGAGAAGAAGTTTTTCCTTTGCCTTTTTCTTTGCTTTGGGCTTTTCCTTTTTCGGAGGAGCGATATAGATATTGGGGATAGTTGCTTTAGGATTGAAGCTCAGCTCCAATTCTTTCCCAAATAAGTCATGAAGTTTTGTCAGCGTATCTTTGGTATAAGGCACCGTCCAAAATTTTTGTTCAGGATGCCACATTCGCCCTACAACTGTTTTGATTGCCTTCACCCAATCTTGCCTTTCGTGAGGAATCAAAACAAGCAACCTTCTTGGGAAAGAAGTCTGTTCCAAAATTTGAAGTTTTTGGGCATTGGATTTTGGTAGATTCAAAAACTCACCTGGTCGTATAATGAGTGGTTTAGCAACTATTGAAGCTTCTGTAGGAGGAGTCGAGATTCTATCCACTATAGGATTTTCAGTCACAATCTTCTCCACTTCCAATAAATCTCCAAAAACCATTTGAAGCTCACGCCAAGCAGTCTTATGGTAAGGCAAGTGCCAACAACCATGCGTTTGACTCCACTTTCGCCCTCCTATCTGCTTGATTTTGGAAATATATTCCTGCTCATAAGGCAAAACCACCTTGATACGTTTCTCGCCCCGATGTTGAAGCGGACTGACAATGACCTTTGGATTCCTTTTCATTCTACCAAAATAAGCCTATTGTTTGAATACCACAACAAGGATAACCCAAAGAATCCCCTACAAAATTCCAAACCCCCGATCTTCAATCTGTCCACTGTTCCACTCTGAAACACAAAACTGTTCCACTCTGAAACACCCCTCAAAAACTCAAAGCTCAAAAACCAGCATAAACAACTAACAAACAATTACTTACAGCAATGGCACAGCCTTTGCCTATAATAGAACAGAAAACACAACAAAACACTCGGTTTTGATTTTTCAACAACACAAGAAACACAAACCATGACCAACAGCATCTTCCAAACATCCAAGGCTTCAATCAAAAAACCAACCGCCCCCATGATTCAATTAAATGGCATCGAAAAATACCACCGTTCAGGTTTGAAAAAACACTACATCCTAAAAAACATCAACCTAACAATTGAAGAAGGAGAATTTGTGACCATCATGGGGCCAAGTGGAGCAGGAAAATCCACCTTATTGCACATCTTGGGATTGTTGGAAGATACCTCAGCAGGCAGCTACCAGTTTTTCGACTACGAAATCTCCAAAATGAGCGAGCGAAAAAAGAACGAACTCCACAAACAATACATGGGTTTTGTCTTCCAAGCCTATCACCTCATTGACGAACTCACCGTATATGAAAACATCGAAACGCCCCTCATTTACAGAGGCATCAAAGGAAGCGAACGCAAAAGTTTGGTAGCAGATGTATTAGACCGCTTCAATATCGTCGCCAAAAAAGACCTATTTCCTCACCAACTATCAGGTGGACAACAACAATTGGTCGGCATTGCACGTGCCATCATCACCAAGCCCAAAGTCATCTTAGCAGACGAACCCACAGGAAATCTACACACCTCACAAGGCGAAGAAATCATGCAACTCTTCAAACAACTCAACGAAAAAGATGGCGTAACCATCGTACAAGTCACGCACTCCGAAAGCAATGCAGCCTATGGTAATCGAATCATCAACTTGCTCGACGGCTGGGTTGCAGATTCTTAATTTGAAGAAAACAGAAGTTTTTAAAACTTCTATTTTCTATGCATCAACCAAAACTTTAACCATCAAATAAATATCCCATGAATCCTATCAATGCCCTTTCCAATTTCTTCATTTCCACCTGCAAAATCATTGGTTATTTAGTCATCACAGTCATTGTTTACACCACCATTCACGGTCTATACAATGAAGACAATCAAGCCACATTGCAGCAAACCGAAATCCAAGAAGCCCAACACGATACACAAGCAGAAAACGATGTTGTTCAGCTACTTTAAAGTATTTTTACTCCTAAACTCGCGCGGATTTGCAATCCATGTGCAACAAGCTTGTCGTTTCAAACGACAAGAAACGTTAAGCACTCGTTACAAACGAGCGCAAGTAAAATTTAAAATTCTTCATTTCCTAAACTCGCGCGGATTTGCAATCCGTGTGCAAAAAAGGTAAGTCGTTTGAAACAACAGGAAATCTCTTCCACAATTTTTATTCTCATTTTAATTTTCATTCAATCGCATGGACAAGGTCATCAAAAAGAAAAAATGGACAATTGGGCGAATCGTTTTATACACCAGTTTGTTAGCTGCAATAGCATTCATGGCAACTTGGTATATGAATAATTCGGGAGTCAAAAAAT
>JBGCDY010000702.1:0-3326 GCA_045105835.1 Chitinophagales bacterium | reverse complement strand
CCATCGCCAAAATCCCAAAACCATTCTGTGGGTTGGTATAGGGTTCGGTCGGTCAAAGTTCCCGCCCCTGTACATTCAAACGTGTCGCTTGTGGGGCTGGGTCTCTCAAAATCAACTACTGGTTTTTGGCTGGTTTGGTGGCATTTCCACTCGACTTCAAAACCTGGAAAGGTTCGCTCTTCGCCACCATAGGTATTGAAGCGAAGGTGAAGTGCATTGCCAGTCGAAACAATGGTTTCGCCATCATTCGGCAGGCGACTTCCCCAATAAGTACCAATTCGGTGGGCATTTTGGCTATTGCCATCATAAATATACAATTCGTGGCTGTTGCTTGCATCAAACTGTTTGAAATCCAAAGTGATGTAATCAGCATCTTCAATTTCAATAGTCACCCGAATTTCTTCATTTTTGACATAATCCCCCAATGGACCTCCATTGTCGTACAAAACTCCTTTGCAGGCGGTAAGATTCAGTTGTTCGGATGGGTCGAAATTGTGGCTATTGCAGGTGATGGATTCGGTATCCAATTGAATCAGATTTTCTTGGATAATCGTGTCCTTTTCGCCATCACAAGAAGTGGCAATGAGTTGAACGGTGTAGTTTCCAAAACCTTGGTAATCGTGTGTGGGATTTACTTCTGAACTACTGCTGCCATCCCCAAAATCCCAGTGATAACTATTGGCGTGAATACTGTGATTTGAAAAATCAACATTCGCTTCCTCGCTGCAAAACTGGTTTTCGCTCACCGCAAAATTGGCAGCCACCTTCAATTCCTCCGATTCACCAAGTCCTACTGCGTACCAAGCCTTGACCACCTGTTCGGCTTCAAAAGAACAGTCTCCATACAAGTCCATTGCCGCTCGAATCGAAAAAAATCGGGCATCGGCATAAGTGGCTGGAGGTGTGAGATAAACAGTGAGATTGCGGTAGGCAATGGCAGTGGCAGCCTCCAAACTAATGCCTGTGACTTGGTATGGTTGGTCTAAATCATTGACTCCTTCTCCCCCATTGACGAGCAAATAAAACCAGTGGGTTTGGACATTGCTGCGGTTGTGGGTTTGGTTGAGGCTCCAATATTCGCCACCATAAGTGTCGGGGTCTTCAAAACTTTTGGGGTCTGTGGCATTCCGAATCGCTCCTCTTTCGTCCAATGCTACGTCTTCCCCCAAGAAGAAATTAGCGGTGGAGGGCTTGGCATAGTTTTCTACTGCAATGGATAAAATATCGCTAAAGGATTCGTTCAATGCGCCTGATTCTCTTCCGTTTATCAAGTTGGCGGTATAGTCGGTGACGGCGTGGGTGTATTCGTGGGCGCATATATCGAGGGAGGTCAAAGGCCCCCTGTTGTCACCATTTCCGTCTCCATAGACCAAGTGTTCGCCATCCCAAAAGGCATTGGCAAAGGTCGTTCCGAATGTGGGATTCAAATAATGGACATAGCTTCTGACGGTGATTCCTTGTCCATCAAAACTTTTGCGACCATGTGTTTCTAAAAAATAATCGTAGGTCTGTTCGGTTGCCCAATGGACATCGGTCGCAATTTCATCTTGGTTCTCATTGATGTTGTCCCAATAGTTGTCATCATCTTCAAATACGGTTGCGGCATTGAAGTTTTTGGTTTTGTATAGATTGTAGGTGATGATGTTTCTGCCTTGTTCTTGGAGTAAATAGCGGTTGTTTTGTTGGTCGGTTGTGATGGTTTGAGTACCGCTGTATTTGGTGACGGCTGTCCCTTCGGTGTCTGCGAGGGGCAGATTGGGTATTGAGGGGAAAGAGGTAGGGCTTGTTTTTGTTGTAGAACAACTGTGCTTTGTTGCTGTATGGTTGTGGCTTGTGCAAAGTTTGTTTTGGGTGGCAATGATTTCACCCGATTGTGCATCGACATATATCCATTGTCTTTCAAAGGGTTCGATGGCATAAATATCTATTTTGTAGCAGAGTCGAAAGTCCTTGATTTGGAAGTCGAGGTCTTTGGGAGCAATGACCAATTCAGGTGTGGGCGGCTCTACTCCTTCTTCATTTTCCCAACGGTAGGTTTTGGCGGCTACATAATTGAGGGCTTTTTGAAGGGCTTCTTTGGAGGTGAAATTTGGCTTAGTTTGAATGTTGCCTACTTTGAATAGGCTGCCATTGTAGGCGGTGAGCATTTTTTCTTGATTGCTGTGGCTAATGACGACTGCTCCTTCAATGGGAATGCCCGATTGGGTGACTTGGTATCTTTGGTGGGTGAATCCCAATTGGTCTTTTTCTGCGCCCAAAGGTTGCAATGCCACTTCTTTGCTTAGCTGCAATTTTGTTTTGAGCCATCCTTCAAAATCAGTGGGCTGCACTTTGTTTTGGCTTTGGTCGACTTGGAGGTAAAGCGGATAGTCTGTGCTGTGCTTGGTTTGAGCGATTGAAACCGTGATGTGGGCACATAAGCAGCAAAGGAATAATAGGTATTGTATATTTTGACGCATGGTTTGCCTGTTTTTTAACAAAGATAGGTACTATTCAGCAAGCCCTGAAACCCCCTACATCCCCCAAAGGGGGACAGTTATTGCTTCATGCAAAAAAGAGTCGGGCTTTGTCCCAATATTATTTTTCATTGGGCGATTCATAGTGCTGAATAGTAGCCAAAGATAAGCAGTAAATCAAAAATAAAATACGAAATAAAAAAAAAAAACTGTTGATAGACAGATAATTGTACTTTTGGAAGCAAAAAAATCAAGTTTATTTTGATTGATATTTGGTTTATTTCAGAAAACGTTCTATATTTGCAGCCTCTTAAGGAGAAAGAGAGATTAATTTCTTTCTTGGTATCGCGGAGTGGAGCAGTAGGTAGCTCGTCGGGCTCAAAGAAGCACAAGTTTGGTGTTGATTTGGTGAAATACTTTCATCATTTCGTTAAAATCAGATTTGTTTGGGCGGCATAAAAAGAAATTTTTATGTGTTTATTTGTCAAATTCGGGGAAGTCTTTAGTATGATAATCCCGAGCCAAGTTTTGGTTTTTTATTGAATCAAAAAAGGTGTAGAGACTGGTTGGCAAACATCTTAACAATTCGGATGAAGATGAAGGGACAGTCCAGACTACAAACCCCGAGTACTCGGGGGCAGTGAAAACTGTAGTGGTACGCATAACCCGAAGGTCGTAGGTTCAAGTCCTGCCTCCGCAACTAACACAAAAGTGTTTAATCCCTGTAAGTCAATGATTTACAGGGATTTTTTTTTAGTTTATAGCGTAAGATTTGCGTAAACTTTAATATTCTTTGAAGCTGGTGTTTTTTGACATAAAAATGACAATTAATTACTTAAAATGAAGTTCTCAGAAAGAATTGGAATTACA
>JBGCDY010000701.1:0-1617 GCA_045105835.1 Chitinophagales bacterium | reverse complement strand
CCGTGTAAAGGATTATTTGGTTGTTCTTTGCTCATGTTTTTTTGTTTTAGCCATTCCCGTAAAGACGTTGCAGTGCAACGTCTCCTATTGTGATTTGGAAACCAATGCTTTTTAATAAACTCCACATTAATATTTAGACGTTGCAGTGCAACGTCTCTACTGAATCACCAATTCATCCACAAACACCCAACACTTTCCCCCAACTCCTTTGTGCCAATACGGTACATCACCCCGATTTTTCGCCACCACTTTGATGTATCGAGCCGTTTTGTGCATCTCCGCCACGTAGTCTTTTACCTCCGAGCCTTCCAACATTTCAATGGGAATTGCAGCCGTTTTAACCGTTTTGACTTCCTCAAAATCCTTTCCATTGTTTGAAGTCGAAAAAGTGACCGAAGTAGGGAGAAAAATCCATGAATTTTGGTCTCGAAGGCAGCCAAGTGTCAAACGATTGAGGTCTTGCTCTTTGCCCAAGTCAATCACTGCTTCCATATCCACGCCCTCATAACCTTGCCAAGAACCTGTCCTGAAATCTGCGGGCGCACGAATGAAATCAATCAAAGTCAAGTCGCCTCCTCCTGAATATTGTGGAGCGTATTCGGTAAACAATTTGATGGTTCTATTTTCTGGAATTTTGAAGAATTTGGCTTGTATGGTTTTGCTCTTAGCCCCATCTTTTTTCGCTGCAAAAGCAGTTAAAGTAGTAGTTTCAGTAATCGGGATAGTTTTCTCATAAACAGGCGATTCCATTGAAGGGTCACTGCCATCCAAAGTATAGTGGATTTTGTCGTCACCCAATACCGTTCCAAGCTCAATACTTGTTTTGTCCATGAAGGTTCTATCTCCTTTTGAGACAAAAGGAACAGGCACAATAAGGTGTTCGGTGATGGCAGAACTCGGTGAGTTTTTACCGCCACTTCCCCATCCTTTGTTGGGTGTATTCCCCATCTCAAAAACCAAAGTTCCTCCCTTCATGATGTCTTCATGTCGCAAATAAGAAGCCGTATACATTTGGTCATTGAAAGTCGCTTTTTGAATGTATTTGTTTTCACGAGAATTGTTTTTGGCTTCAATGACGAACTGTTTGCCATTCTCCAAATTGATGGTAGCTTTGTCAAAAAGCGGTGAACCAATCGCATAAATATTTTGTGCAGGAGTCACAGGATAAAAGCCCATTGCAGACAGTACATACCAAGCCGACATTTGCCCACAGTCTTCATTTCCCGACAAACCATCTGGCGCATTGTGGTACATTTCCTCCATGATTTGACGCACCATTGCTTGCGTTTTCCAAGCTTTGCCCACATAATTGTAGAGGTAAGCAATGTGGTGACTCGGCTCATTGCCGTGTGCATATTGACCAATCAAACCTGTGATGTCCGCTTGTTCACGCCCCGAAGTAGCCGATTCTGCCGTAAACAAAGCATCCAAACGGGCATCCAAAACCGATTTACCGCCCAACAATTGGATAAAACCTGCAATATCCTGCGGCACAGAATAACTGTATTGCCAAGCATTTGCTTCCGTATAATTGAAATTCACTTCCGAAGGTTCAAAAGGCTGCCACCAAGTTTGGTTGAGTTTAGCTCGCATGAATTGGGTCGATGGGTCGAAGAT
>JBGCDY010000700.1:0-4646 GCA_045105835.1 Chitinophagales bacterium | reverse complement strand
CCACCTCTCCATTACTTGGAAAGAAGAATACGCCGATTTACTCGCAGATGAACATTGGAGTACTTTGGTAAATCAGTTCAATCGGTATTTGAATGAAAAACCTACAGAATTGCGTTTGCCCTACTTTGACAAAGAAGTAACCCCTCCTGTTGGTCAAATAATGGAATACTTCCAATCAACCTATTACACAGTCATCCAAGAGGAAAAACGTCCACAAAAGACTTGGGCGAAAGTACTGCAAAATGCGCCTTTTGAGTACTTGTTGATTATTTTGGGACAGCGATTAACGCCTGCAAGCATCACGGATGAGCGAGCAATTCCTCCTTTGAGACAGACTTTAGTGGAAAGTTGCACTGAAACCTACAATGGTGAAATCTGTGTGGGAACGAGGGCATGGGAAAAACATGTAGGTAGGTCTAAGGATAATTTTTGGGGAGAGATAAAAGGCTCTCCATCTGAAAGAGAACAGTATGTAAAAAGCTTGGTATTGCAGCTAATAGACAACAAGACTTGGTGGAATGTATTTTTTCACTACAAGCATGAATTAGTCTATGAGATTCGCATAGAAAGTGGACATGGAATTCGTTGGAATAAAGGAGGAACTTCGATTATTGGTTTTCTTGAACCGTTTATAAATGAGTGAGTTTCTGTGATAGCAGGTGTCTTGTGGCATCCCTTTCAGCTATCTCTTTTAAAAATCAAGATGGTTGCAGCAGAACCTCAAATGGTACTGATAATTATTTCTCCCTTTCAAGTCTATAAACCTGAAACCAATAAAAAAAAGCCTCGGGATTAGATTTTTTCAATTTATTCAATCTCGTAAAAAATGGCTGTTTTATCACCCAATCTTTCACTTCTACAGGCTTGTCAAATCGAAAAAAAGAGGTTGATTTATACTGAATCAGTTTTGCCAAGTAAGCTGCTTTTGCAACATGAACAATGGCTTTTTCAATGTGGTAACTTTCCGAAAAAATAAAGGCTTTAACTTGTGAAACCCCTTCCTGCAAAGCCTTAAAATTCGCCGTACCTTCTTTACCACGAGTAGAAACGGTCAAGGCTGTTTGGAAAATATCATCTAAAACAACCTGAATATCCATACCCTTGTATCGATAAGCCAATTCTGTAAGAGCAAATCGCTCAAAAGTCGAAGCTACCCTTTCTAAATTTTCAATTGTATCAAATATATTCCCAATATCGTACAACTGTTTAATGATTTCCATCGCTTTACTTTGTCCTCCTTTTTCATAGGGAATACCTGTTGTTTCAGGCGCAAAAGCGGTTAATTTATCTCCTAATAAGTCTTCAAAGGAAGGAACAGCCACCTTTTTAGGCAGACCTTTCTGCACCAAAAACGAAGAATGAATATCAATCATTTCAATTTTTTCATACTGTACTTTTTCAAAAAGAATATCCAACAAAATATTATCCTCAGTCCTACCGCTTTGATGTATTGGCGTATAGAAAAACTTGTAATGTGCTTTTTCAATTTCAGAATAGGCATTTCGCTCATGCAGTTCTACTTTGGTAAACCCTTTGGCTTCCAAAAAACCTTCCAATTTCACTTCAAGTGAATCATCAATATTAGGAACAATAATATCTATATCAATAGAAAGCCTTTTGGTCGAGTCCAATTTTAGCATCAGGGCAGTTCCTCCCTTGAATACAAAATCTAACTGGCTTTCCACCAATCCCTCTAATAACAACAAAGCACGAATAACTTTTTCCACAAGTTGTGGGTCTGCTTTTCTGTTTTTGGAGGATACTTCTTTTATCCAATCAATATTTAATGAGTCCTTGTCAATCATAGTTTACTGGCACTAAAATAAATTTAGTGCCGATTTATTGATTTGAGTAATTGTACAATCTCTTGCTTTTTTTTACGGCGGTTGGCATATCTAAATAGGGTACTCTTGTTGATAGTATACTTATCAAATGCTTGCCTAAAAATATTTTTTAATTCATAGCCTTGATAAAAATAAAAAACCTTTTTTCCACAGACCAAATCAACCAAGAGCTTTTCTATGGTAGTAGTTGAAACTCCTTCTTTTTTTTGTAGAGGTGCTTCAGAAACCAAATGTTGAACAATAATTACCTCTTTCATCTCTAAGAGGTGATTTTCAATCATTTCCCTACTAGGTTTTAAATAAACCTGTTTGTATTTCTCTTTTAAATGATAAAACACAGCCTTTAAAGCATCTCGTTCTGTTTCGACAATGATGAAATTATCAACAGACTGGTGTAGGGAAAATTCCTTAACAATCGTTGAGTTCCAAACACAAAAATCAAGCAAGGGAAAATGTTTTTTGAGATGACGGCCGATTGAAAGTGCTTTTTTACTTATTCTTGATTCATACTTTTTTGATGCCCCAACTTTAAACTGCCCTCTTCCAACTCTATTAATAACATCTTTTTCTATAAGTTTATAAATTCGAGAGTTTACCGCATTTCGAGACAAATTCTTCTCACTTGTGTGATAGAATTCATGTGCATCTTTATTGGTAAAAATGCCGTAATTTTTAAAGTGTTGTATGAATTTATTTTCCTCCAAATGATTTTTTGTGAGTATGAGATAAAAGTAATCATTTTTCGGCAATTTTACTAAAAAAGTGCCGAAAAACGACAAGTCCTAAGCATTCTCCCGATTTTTGTGTAATCTTAGATTTTGGTGAAAGTATAGCTGCCGCAAAATATCAACATTTGTGATTCAAATTCCCCATATCAGCAAATCTTCAATTCTATCTATTCCCCAATTCATTTCTCGGTTTATTTTGATTACTCTTTCTGTTAATTCCTTCAATTCTGACTTAGCAGCTTCAACCGCCAATACCAGTGCTTTCCTATTAATTTCCAGCTTGGTACTTGATGGTATGGGTTCAAAACGTTCCTCATTTTCCCCTACCGAAAAATCAAAAATTATTTTAGTGAATTTAAATTTAGGCATTGGGGCAGGGTGTCCTTCATAATAAGAATCAATCCCTTTCGACATTTTTTCCCAGTACTTGATGTCTCCTAAAGTACCACAACATTGAGGAAAATATTGGTCTTTTTTATCTATTCTAAGAACATATCCACCAAATAAACAACATGCTTGGTACCTTTCATATTCTCCATTTCTCAGACTTTCTGTATGGTCAAATACTATTTTCTTGAGGTTTTCGTCGGTGATTTCTTTTGGTTCAAAAAAAGGCGAGCCTTTCAAATAGGGTTTGAATTCATCCTTGAATCCCGCTTTTTGAAGTGTTTTGTTTCGGTATTCAAACCAAACATCTTGATTTTCCCAATAAGGATATTTTTTAGGCGAAGTGATTCCTTGATTGTTGTATCCTATTTCTATTACGGGTATGAGTTTTATTTTCATTAGGGGTGGATAATAATCTGAAAACAATGATGTTCCATTCTATTTAACACCTCTTTTAGACTATTAATTCCTTATTTTTGCTTTTTTCAAAAGTTCTAATTTTTCAATTGTAGTGATTATTTCTTCTTTAAAATAATTATTAAATTTTATACTTCTCTTCAAAAATATTCCCACTGAAAAAATACAAAAAATTAATAGCATTACCCATTCTATTATATTTTCAGTCTCTATGTAGAACATTTTGAAAACAGACACACCTCCTAATACTATCATCGCTACTGCTATGTTGTGAGACATATTACTTAATCCTAACCAAGATTGTAGATAGATATAATTATTAGGAGATAATTCTCTTACTAAAACGTGCATTTCCGTATCATTTAGGTCATCTTCTTCCTTAGAAAGGTCATCTTTTTTCTTAGAGGCCACATCTTCTTCCCATACTATTTTAGCAATTTGATACAATTTATGTCCAAAATAGTTGCAAATAATACCTGTAATATAAGCACTTAAGAATATGAATAAAATTTCAGTTGTCGTCAAATTTGCATACGAGGTTGATATATCTGATAGAGATTTGATTTCAGATTTATATGCAATACTAATTGACAATACAACTAATATCCCTGGAATTAAATAAGCGAATGTATCAAAAAAACTTAATTTTATTTTTTCCATTTTATTTTATTCATTTATACCCAAATGATTCTTCTTTACATCTTCTAACTTAGTGATATATTCTGGAGAAGCATCTACCCACTTGAAATCTGAATTGCCCTTCCCAAAATCAGTAACATATTTATGGTTATTAAGATGAGACTTTGATTTGTTTTTATGAATAATGTGAGTTGATACCACTTTTAACTCTAATTTTTCATCTACCACATCTGGTCTCAAGACTACGTTCTGTCCTTTATGATTAGAACGAACACTAGGAAAAGCAATTCCATCAATAGGAATTCCATCAATATGTATTTTTATATCATTTAAAATTAAATCAGTATAAGCAACTGATATTTTATAATCCCAATGATTGTCTACTTGCTTAGCAAATTCTTTACTGAAAAATTGCATTTGTCTCAACCCTAATTCTCTCAATGGATGATGAGCTATTTTCTTCATATGATGGTTGAAAGCTGTGCGGATATCTATATTTTTTCTAATGGCATCATCATCAAATACAATTTCAGCCAATAAAATATCTTTAAGTACCTTCCATCTACTTAGGGTTAATAATTCTCCTTCAATATTGATAGCTTCTTCATCTCTAAGTATTTGACTTGTTTCA
>JBGCDY010000699.1:0-15431 GCA_045105835.1 Chitinophagales bacterium | reverse complement strand
TGTCATGTCATGTCATTTATGTTGTCATTGTTTGGACTAAAGGCAGTAGGAACAACGAGGGTAGATTCACATCTTACCACTACATTGACCGCCGCAGTACTACTACAACCTGCGGATGTGGTCGCTACTACTTGATAAGTACCTGGAGTAGATACCGAAATTTGAGCTGTTTCGTCTCCCGTTGACCACTCAAAACTCAAACCTTCACCGTCTCCTGCATCCAAAGTGACAGAATCGCCTGTATCCGTACATAAACTTCTATCTTCTTGGTTCAAAGTAATAACAGGTAATTCTTGAACAGATACAATCGTACTCCCCTCAGCACTACAACCTCCGCTTGTCACACTAACACTATAAGTACCTGCTGTACTAACTTCAAGTTCTTCTCCCGTACCAACAACTTGACCACCTAATCTCCATTCATGATTTGCACCTACCAAACCTGTGATAAGCCTAAATGTTTCTCCTCTACAAATCGCAACTTCTGGAGCTAAATCCACCGTAAAATTATCTGTGAACGTAACATTTACACTTTTGTCCGCAGTACAAGTACTCCCCAATGTAACAATAACAGAATAGTTTCCATTTGCGGGAACGGTGAATAAAGAATCCGTCGTAATGCCATCTGACCATTCAAAAGTGGCATTTGGATTCCCAATACCTGCATTCAATACCAAGGTTTCGGAAGAACAAGCCGTAATTTCATCATTTTCATTGGCTCCCAAATCCACTTCAATTGCGCCCAATAATTCTATATTCGTTGTAGCAATCACCTCACAGCCTGCCGAAATAACAGTCACTGTATAGTCTCCACTAGTCGAGGCAGTAATACTTGGTGTTGTTTCTCCCGTCGACCAAAGATAGCTTGCACCTGCAATATCGGTCGCATCAAGAGGCGTACTGTCTCCACAAATTTCACCGCTTTGGGCGATATTTACTACTGGTGGACTATTGAAATTAAGGGTCACCTCATCCGTAAATACACAATCATTTTGAGTGACTACAACCGTATAAGTACCGCTTGTAGTGACTTCAATAGTAGGAGTGTCTTCATTCGTGGACCAGTCATACACCACACTTGTCCCCACTATGCTTCCATCTAAGGTAACCACATCTCCTTCACAATAAACAGGTTGATCTATTCCCTGAATCGCAAAACTGTTTGTATCTGCTTCTCCCAATATTACTTCTACTGTATCTCTTACCACACAAGTACCAATCGTGATTTCGACCCAATAATCGTCTCTCGATTGGGTTGCAGTGATAGACAAATCCCCAGAACCTGTAATCCAAAGATAGCTTGCATCAGGATAAGAAGGTGCCGTCAAAACAAGTGAATTTTCACAAGTCGTCAATACATCGCCCAAGTCCACCAATGGAGCTTGTGAGATTTCTACTGGTATAGTAACAGACTCATCACCAATACATCCACTAATAGTGAGCGTGACATCAAAAATACCAGGGCCACTGAAGGTATGTGTAGGATTTTCTTCTGTGCTCGTATTCTCTGCTCCAGAAGTTGGATCATCAAAGTCCCAAGACCAGCTAATTGTCCCAATTGAATTATCCGTAAATAAGGTTTCTTCTCCTTGACAGGTATTTTCAAAAGTAAAATCAGGAATGGCAAGACAAGGAACACCTGCTGTCAAATCAAAAATCTCTCCTGCAAGTGGTGAGACAGAAATCTCAACACCAGTAGAAGCATTGTAACTGTATAAAAAATGATTCCCATTGGAATTCAATTGACCTGCCACATACAATACATCTTCAAACGCATCGTAGGCAGTATTTCCTGTAGTGACAGACAAACTAACAGATGGAGTGGTTGCCACTGTGCTTTCAATCGCCCCTGAGACAGGGTTGATTCTCACAATATCATAAGCTGTTGTGAAAGCCATCAACAAACCATTGGTTGCATCAAACTCTAAATCTGTCAAAGAAACAGGCACATCATAACTACTCACACTTCCTGTATTTAATTCTATGGCATAAATCGTATAGCCAATACTGACCGTATTCATCACTGCAAAAAAGTAACGATCCTCAACTGAATCAATCGTAGAAATTCCTTCAACCAAAATGGTATTTGGATCTAAGTTGATACTTCCTCCTATCGAACTAATATTACCTGCATCATTTACCGATACAAATTGTACATTACCACCATTGTTCAACACTCCATATAATTCGCTATCATTGCAGTCGTATTGAAGTTCCCCCAATACAGACGGTACACTTGGATTGGCAATTTGATTATTGGTGAAACTTATCTCTCTAATATTCAGTGTATTGGAAGAAGATCCTAAATCTACTGTAAAAAACATTTTTCGATCACTGGGAGCAGCTGCAAGCCCTCCTCGTTTGAATGATACAGTGCCAGAAGTATTCGATATTTTTGTGATTGTATCAAATACAGCCGTGAGGGGGTCAAGATTTACGGGAACAACAACATTGTCTTCAAAATTGATTCCATATAATTCGACGCAGCTTTGAGCCTTTGCATCAAAATTGACGAAAACAATAGTTGCTAATAAACAAGAAAATATAAGTCGCAATTTTAGCATTTTTATAAATTATTATTATTGAGTCTTAAAATTTTAGTAAATAACGCTTATAAAACGTGATTTACTATATAGAGGAACAAAAGTGTCCAAATGGATGAGCCTATTTGTAAGTTAATTGACAAGTAAAGGGCTTAATGGTTTTTGGGTTGGTAACTATTCTAAAAGTTCACTGCAAAGATGGTCATTTGATTTTTTTGTAGCAAATATTATTTTCGAATTCCATCTCTGTAGCCCACTTAGAAATTGTTTTCTTCAATAAGCCTTTTTTGTGGCTTTGAATACAACAATCAGCAATAAATTTAGTTAATATTTCAAGTCTTTTAGGGTATCAAAAGACCTGTATGCAGTCTATTTTCGTGTATCAAAAAGTTTGGCAATTTTCGTATATGATTTTTAAATCTACTATTAGGCAAGTTTTCTTAATTCAGGTTTTGCTTTTGGCTTCCCTATTTACTTATGGACAATCAAAAGATAACCTGAGTTTTGTACATATAGATGAGCATGCTCGCAAGGCTTCGTCTAAGGTAGAAAATGGAATGTCTGATTTAGCAAATTACTTGGCAAAACCTGCCCTAAATGACTTCGATAAAGCCAGAAGTTTCTATGTCTGGCTAACGACGAATGTTACTTATGACATGCAGGCATATAGAAATGGACGGCGACGAATCAATAAAAGCAATGAGGATATATTGAAGCGAAAGCGTGCGGTCTGTTTTGGCTACTCCAAATTTTTCAAGGCACTTTGTGATGAAGTTGGCTTGGATTCTCAGGTCATTTCTGGATATAGCAAGGGATCTTTGACCTCCACTCCTAAACTGGAAGAACCCGACCACGCCTGGAATGCAGTGAAGTTAGAAGGAAAATGGTATCTATTGGATGCTACTTGGGGAGCTGGGGTCGTCTACCGCAAAAGTGATTTTGTTCATGAATTCAGTGATGAATATTTTTTGACTTCTCCCGAAAAGCTCATTGTCAACCATTTGCCTGCTGACCCCATGTGGCAATTGCTTCCTTGTGCCATCAGCACCAAAGACTTCAAAGATTCTCCGAATAGTTTGTTAAAAAAAGTATCAGATGTACCACAAAATTGCATAGACTATGCGGATAGCTTGGTGGTATTTGAACAGTTGGATTACCACCAAAAAATGCTAAAAACGGCTATCAATACTCATATATTCAATCCAACGCAGCAAAATGCCAAACAATTGGGTCATGCTTATATGGACTATGAAGCTTATTTGGATGCCAAAGCAATAAAACTACAAGAGAGCAATTCTATTGAGGAGTTGATGGCGATTCAACAGAAAATGATTCAGACTTCAGAGCAAGCCAAAAAATACACTGCTCTCTATGACCGCCAAAAGGAAAATCTCGCCTATACTTATATGAACCTCGCAGCAACGCTTTCCAAAAAACTCCCTGATTTTGAAGCGAATCAAGATTTTTATGAGATGATTAATATTTATGAGGAGATTTTGCCTTACTTCGAAAAAGCCAAAGATATGCTGAATGATTTACCCCCTAGCCTATTTATTGAAAGTGCTTTGGAACAATGTACAACCAATATTGAAGCAGTGAAAAACAATTTGGACATTTACCGAAAGGAACTGAAACTGAATGATTGATTTTACTTCAATGAAGTTTCCTTTCACAAATTTTCTCAAAAAAACACCTTTTCATTTTCATATATTGCCCAAGCTCCTCTTCTATTCATTCACTGCAAAGCCTCCATTCAAGCTGTAAATCAAAGCCCACTCACTTTTTGCAACCATACATTCACGATTATTGTGACAAAATTACGAACTTTGCCGTTCTATTTTATTGGATCTTCTCAATAGAAAGTCCCATAAAATTCTTAGGAAATATAAAACATTCTATATCGTATGCGATTTTTAATAATAAGTTTCTTACTTATTGCAACCACTTCCCTACTCTACGCTCAATCAAATGGACAATCGGATGACATGATTCCTGGGAGTTCTAAACCCAAATCGCAAAAAATCAAGAAACCCAAAATAAAGTACCAGTTCCACAATGGAACGATGCAGTTGAAAACGGGTTTGGTCTTGCGAGGGAGTTTCAAGTATTTGGAGAGTAAAATGGGTATTCCACAATACTTGTTTGTTGAAGCAGATAAAAAATCAAAGAAAAAGGTGTCCTTGTCTATGGTTCAACAATTGAAGGTAGCAGGTGCAGAAAAAGGCATCACCGCTGCTCCTGATTCTACCGAATTTGTTTGGATTGACCAATACAAAGATTTGTATCGAAAAGTTCGCAAAGGTACCATTGAAGTCTATGACAATTCTCGAATTGTGGACGAAGAATATCCTTACCTTTCAGACTACTTGCTTATTATTGGGCGACAAGATTATGGTTACAAAGCTGTTAGAAAAGTAAATGACTTGGAGTTGATGATGTCCGATCGACCTTATTTTATGAAATCTGCCAAATTCAGTGGACGTTACGAAATCAAGGATTTTCGCGTTGTGCTCTACCTAATAGACCTCTTTAATGATACCAATCCACTCAAAAGACTAAAGTGGAACGATATGACCTTGACCCTCAAAAATGGCAATCGTGTGCAAGGAAAAGGTTATTTTCAGCCGATGGACATGCGTGGTGAATACATATTGACTTCCAACAATGCCTTCATACATTTTCACGATGGCAAAGATTTCCAACTCTACTCACAACGGGACTTGAAGGCAGTTTTGGTGAATGGCGAGCATTATCAATCCGCCTATTACTCCCCCAATAGTAAACATTTCTATGGTAAAAACTGGTCGTACAATGGAGTCGAATACATTGTCACCAAACGAATTGTCCGTGCCAACAATTATTATTTCCGTTTAGCTCCTAACAGTTTTAGTGATGTGGTGATTCTAAAAAGAGTGGGTGATTCTTACATCAAACCCTCCAATGATCTCCCTCTTAGAAAGGCTTATTCTGAGGAAATGAAAAGTAAAAAAACGCAAGGTTAGATCAAGTCAAAAAATATAATGTTATTTTGTTGTCTTTCTTAACAACAGAAACTACTACTACAAAACAACAAAAGAGGCTGTCTCAAAAAATTGAAGCAGCCTCTTTTTTTAATCTTGTATTCAATCAAACACAGCCTACAAAAGCAAGCCCAAAAGCAAAGACAACTCACTTGATTTGGTATCCAGCTGAGGAATCGGCTCAAGCCCTTTTCCAAAACTATAACGTCCTTCCAAAAAGAACTTACTGAATTTGAATCCTGTTCCAAATGTCAAACGAGTCGTCGATTGATCAATCTCTTCAATATCCTCGTATTTTTTGATAAAACTCCCACTTCCTATCACCTCATTCTTATTTGTTCCTCTGGCACTCGAACTACCTACTCCCAACTTGATAAAAGGGCGAAGTTTTCGATTAGACAAATAATAGCGTACAAATAAATTTGAGACACGAATTCTGTTCTCAAAATGAGTTGAATATTCAGTGGTAGTGCCTATACCTGGTCCACTAAATTGCTGGTTAAATTCTTGTTGATAAGACAAGATTTCGAATCCTATTGCCCACCGTTTGTTCCACTTGTTCAACCCTATATTGATTCCACCTCCAAAAATAACACTACTATTGGCAGGAAAATTGGTTTGTTCCATAAAGCCATAAGGGCCATTAATCACAGAAAAATCAAGCTTATGCCTATTTATACCACTAAACAGTGCAAACTCCCATTTCACCCCACTTTTCTTGTACATGTTCGTAAAATCCTTTTCCAAAGCCGATTTACAAGTATTGTACTCTCTAACATATTCTGAAATATCGTCTATCTCAAGTTTCAAGCCCTTAAATTTACTCTCCAAAACCTCGCAATCATAGGTCAGTCTTTTCAAATCCTTGAGATAACGTTTGTCGACGACTCTCATTTCTCTTCGATTTCGTTTTTCTTTGTACTGAACTTCCAGAAGTTCCATCAAATCAGCGCCCCCTTTTTGTACAAAAAAGTGCATTTCTAAATCAGGAGATTGATACAAATAAAGATTCATTTCTCCCTTGATAATAGGCTGCATAAAAACCCTCTTTTCCTCCACATTGACCTTAGAATCATAAGAATAGTCTGAACGTTTGGTCTTGTTAACTTCTGCGGTAAACGTTTCAAAATGCTTGCCCGATTCTGTTTTGACCATCAACAAATCATTGGGTGTATAGCGAACTCCTTTATCACTTTTACTTGCTTTGAACATAATAGAATTTGGGTGGAAGTCCCAATCCCTATCATTTATATATCCCCTCAAAGTATCTTTCTCGGCAGTCACTACCAAACCTTCCGAAAAACTGGATTGTGCTTGTAGTAAACCTTGAAAAGAAAGAAAAACAAAAAAGAGACTTAGCTTACCTGTGAATAACAACTTATTTTTTTTCATAATAAAATTGAGTTTGGTTATCAATTATTCATGCCAAAATTAAGGTTTTTTATAAGAAAAACAACTTATAGATAATTTATTTTACATTCTATAATAAAAATCATTTTGCTCTGTAAGGTCCAAAAAATAAAACCTTTGCTTGAAGTGAAGACCTTTTGAAGCTTATTCTCAAATATGTGAAGTATTTGAACACCAGTGCTGTCTTGAAAGGAAACCTCAAAAGTCTAAATCAAGAATTTATTTTTTGATCATTGTTCAGAAGAACTCTTACCTTTCTTCAAAAAAAAAAATCCTCATTGACAAATACTATTGTCAATGAGGATTTTGGTTCTTAGATTCAACCTTACTGCTTTTTCTTCTTCTCAGAAAATCAAACCATTTCTTCAATTAGGTCTTCTTCCAATCTCAGGTTATTGATGATAAATTTCTGACGTTGAGGCGTATTCTTACCCATATAGTAACCAAGAATTTTTTCAATAGAAGCATCCTTACTCATAATCACAGGTTCGAGGCGAATGTCTTCTCCAATAAAATTCCCGAATTCATCTGGCGAAATCTCTCCCAAACCCTTAAAGCGGGTAATCTCAGGTTTGCCACGCAATTTTTTAATTGCTGCTTTTTTCTCCAATTCATCGTAACAATAAATCGTTTCTCTTTTGTCTCGCACCCTAAACAGTGGCGTTTCCAAAATATAAACGTGCCCATTTCGTACTACTTCGGGGAAAAATTGAAGGAAAAAAGTTAAGAGCAAAAGACGAATGTGCATTCCATCAACATCGGCATCCGTTGCTACCACAATTTTTTGGTAACGAAGCCCATCAATACCATCTTCAATATTGAGCGCATGCTGCAAAAGATTGAATTCCTCGTTTTGATAAACCACTTTTTTGGTGCTTCCATAGCAGTTTAGCGGCTTACCTCGCAGACTAAAAACCGCTTGCGTTTCCACATCACGGGCTTTGGTAATCGAACCACTTGCAGAATCCCCCTCTGTGATAAACAAAGTGGAATTATAGCACTTGTCTTTTAGCTTTTTATCATTGAGGTGAAAACGACAATCACGCAATTTTTTGTTGTGAAGGTTGGCAGTTTTTGCCCGTTTTTTTGCGAGTTTTTTGACTCCTGCAATTTCTTTCCGTTCACGCTCTGATTGAAGAATGCGCTTAGACAAAGCTTCTGCTACTTCTTTGTTTTTGTGTAGAAAATTATCCAGTTTTTCCTTCAAAAAGTCATTGATAAAACTCCGAACAGTTGGCGCATCAGGCCCCATGTTTTGCGAACCCAATTTGGTCTTTGTTTGCGACTCAAAAATAGGGTCTTCTACTCGTACACTGACAGCTCCAATAAATGCCTGACGAATATCCGCTACATCGAAACTTTTGCCATAAAAATCACGCACCGTTCTGACAATTGCCTCTCTAAAATAGGACAAATGCGTCCCTCCCAGAGGCGTATATTGACCATTCACAAAAGAATAATACTCCTCGCCATAGGCATTGCCGTGGGTGAGGGCTATTTCGATGTCTTCATCTTTGAGGTGAATAATGGGGTAACGGAGTTCCGTACCATTGGTTTTGCTCCTCAACAAATCCAACAATCCATTCTTGGAGTAATAGCGTTGCCCATTGAAGTAGATACTCAAACCCGAGTTGAGGTAAGCATAATTTTTGACCTGATTTTCAAGGTGTTCAGGAATAAATTTGAAGTGCTTGAAAATATTGGCATCTGGTTCGAAAATGACAAATGTGCCATCTGCTTCGTCTGTTGGTTGTATGCGGTGATCTTTGGTGACATTTCCTTGTTTGAATTCTGCAATTTTCTTTTTGCCATCCCTCACAGATTCTACCCTAAAGTAGCTGGAAAGTGCATTCACAGCTTTTGTACCGACTCCGTTTAGCCCCACTGATTTTTTGAAGGCTTTGGAATCATACTTTCCTCCTGTATTGATTTTAGAGACACAGTCAATGACTTTCCCCAATGGAATGCCCCGTCCAAAGTCACGCACTGTCACCCGTTTGTCGGATACCTGCACCTCTACTTTTTTGCCAAATCCCATTACATATTCATCAATGGTATTGTCGATGATTTCTTTGATAAGGATATAGATTCCATCATCTTGTGCAGAACCATCCCCCAACTTTCCGATATACATACCTGGGCGTAAGCGAATGTGTTGTTTCCAATCGAGCGACTTTATATTATCTTCTGTATAATTTGCTGCTGCCATGTATCTTTTGGTTTTTATCAATTATTTTAGCAAAAATACTAAAAAAAATGGTTTTTTGAAAAGTTTTGCTTCCAAATCAAACTGCAAAGTAAGCGAGTTTTGCAGAGTAAGTTAAGTAACGAATGAAAATTAAAATGACTTGTCCCGAGAACTCGGGAAGAATTAAAATGAAAAACTGCTTCTTAAGCAAGTAGTTTGAGTTTTCAAATCAGGGACTTATTTTTCAGGAGGAAAAGTAAATGAACGCCTTAATTCCCTTTTTGAAAGGGGTTGGGGTATATTAACTAAAAAATCGTTCAGGTTATTTTTTTACCCTCATTTAGTAGTTTGCCAACTTCATTTTGTCAGATGGGTATTTAACCGAAATCCTCCTATCCAATCAGAAGATTTTCACAAAATGACAAACACCACATTACCTTTTAGAGATTTCCATAGATTTTGAGAATGCTTGGTTATTCGGCAAGATTAATGAGTTCCTTGGTAGCTAAACATTAAAAGCCCAATCGAAGTTCCATTGTTCTTTAAAAACAAAAATGCTGCATGAAGAGACTTCAATACAGCATTTTAAGAACATGGCTTTAGTGTTCTTGGGGAAAGGTTTTATTGTTACATGTTGATTTGTCAAATTTTTAATGCACTTTAACATTGGTATTCAATATTCAATTATTATACCAATTTGTGAAAAAAAATATGTATGCAATAACACTTCACTAACTTGAACACGACTCTATTTATAGCAAAAGGCTGCTTTGAAGGCTTCAAAAGGTAAATGAAAAAGCATTTTAAAAAGAGGGTTGTTTTGGAGGGTGTGTAGGGCTTCAATTGCAGGGCTTGTTCTATAAAATGTCCCGAAAGGAAAAGATGTATATTTGTAGAAATGAGAGCGAGTGGTGTTTTTGATACACTCAATAAAAATTGTAAAAGAAGAATGAGTAATACAAAGGTAATTTGTTTTGGGGAAGTGCTATTTGACCTACTTCCAAAAGGAAAAGTAGCGGGAGGCGCACCTATGAACGTGGCAATTCAACTCAAAAATTTGGGCATATCATCAGAAATAATCAGCCGAGTGGGAAAGGATAGTTATGGTGACGCTTTGGTGTCTTTTTTACAAGAGAAAGGCTTGGATACGAAGACCATTCAGAGGGATTCGGTTCACCATACAGGCATTGTAGATGTGGATATGAGTGACCCTACAAATGTACGGTATGACATTCTACAACCCGTTGCCTATGATTTTATTGAAATAGAATGGGGCTTACAGGCTTTGGTACAACAAGCAGCAATATTTGTGCATGGTAGTTTGATAACAAGAAACGAGACTTCAAAAAACACCTTGCTGCAATTGTTGGAAGTCGCTCAAACGGTGATCTTTGATGTCAACCTAAGGCTGCCTCATTACTCCAAAGAGGTACTGCAAGAGCTGATGCAAGAAGCGGATATAGTCAAAATGAACGAGAAGGAATTGGAAACGATTGCGGAATGGTACGATGCTTATGAAGATGAACAGGGAGCTATGCAGTGGCTGAAAGAGCAGTTTGATTGGGAGGGAATTTGTGTGACCAAAGGCGAGGATGGTGCTGTGTTTTTGGATGATAGTGGTTTTTATGAATGTGCTGGTATTGAAGTAGCTGTCGTAGATACAATTGGGAGTGGAGATGCGTTTTTGGCGGGTTTTTTAAGTCAAAAATTGGCAGGTAAAGCCCCACAGCAATGTTTGGATTTTGCTTGTGCTATGGGAGCTTTGGTAGCGACTTATAGTGGTGGAACTCCAAAGGTAACAGAGAGGATGGTGAAAGGGATGATGAAGTGAGATAAAGGAGAAATGTAAAAGTATTGGTAGTTTAAAAGTGATTGATATGAAACCTTGGACAGAGATACTTGATAAGTATAATTGCGGGGATTTAGTAGAAGGAATAGTTATTCGCCACAGAGATTTTGGAATATTCTTAGATATAGGAGAGGAAGGTGTTTCTGGGCTTATAGAAATAGTTCACTTTCTCGATAAAGAATCGATGGATCCGAGTAATTACCCTGTAATAGGAAGTAAAATTGCTGGAGTTATTATATCATTTCATGATGATAATAGACAAATTCGTCTTAGTGTTAGACCAAGTGATATTGCAGCTGCTCCTAATTGGAAATAGGCTTGCTCTCCCGTCAATGTCTTCCTTCAAAATAGGTTCCGTTTTATTGAACCATTTCACAACTTCAAAAAACCATTGCCCAAAAAACTCACCAGTAGCAAGTCACCCATCCGTTTGCTCTACTAAGCAATGGAGAACCCTTCCTCCTCGATTGACTTTTGGGAGTATAAATTGATTTGCTGATTAAAATATGCGAATCTTCGGATTTTTTAAATTCGCCTGTCTTCAAAACTTGTAGTTCATCGAAGTATTTTTACTTTTGCCGATCAAATTTTAAACGAATCATTTTCATTTATCCCAAAAAAAGAATTATGGAAAACAATCCCTTCTTACAAGCTGCTTTAGATTATCATTCTGAAGGGCGACCAGGCAAAATCGAAGTTGTTCCGACCAAAGAAACAGCCAACCAAAGACATTTATCTTTGGCCTATTCTCCAGGAGTCGCACAGCCTTGTTTGGAAATCGCAAAAAACCCAGAAGATGTCTATAAATACACTGCCAAAGGTAATTTAGTTGCAGTGATTACCAATGGAACAGCCGTTTTGGGATTGGGCAATATTGGTGCAGCAGCCAGCAAACCTGTGATGGAAGGAAAAGGGCTGTTGTTCAAAATATATGCGGATATTGATTGTTTTGATTTGGAGCTGGACACTACCAATATAGATGATTTCGTCAAAATGGTCAAGATGCTGGAACCTACTTTTGGGGGAGTTAATCTCGAAGATATTGCCGCTCCCGACTGTTTCACCATTGAAGCAAGACTGAAAGCGGAAATGAACATTCCAGTCATGCACGATGACCAACATGGAACTGCTATCATTTCAGGAGCTGCTCTACTCAATACCTTAGAATTGGTCAATAAAAAAATTGGCGAGGTCAAAGTAGTGGTTTCTGGTGCGGGCGCTGCTGCTATCTCTTGTATTCGGATGTGGGAAAAAATTGGAGTACAAAAGAAAAACATCACTCTATTTGACATATCGGGTCAAATAGCTACAAACCGAGATGATTTAAGTGAATTTCAAGCCGCCTTTGCCAACGAATACCAATATGCCAACATTGGAGAAGCGATGCAGGGTGCAGATGTTTTCTTGGGGCTTTCGGCAGGGAATATTATCTCTCAAGATATGGTGAGAAGCATGGCAAACGACCCCATTGTTTTTGCCTTAGCGAACCCTACTCCCGAAATCAGTTATGAAAAAGCTACAGAGGCTCGCCCCGATTGCCTTGTCGCAACAGGTCGGTCAGATTACCCCAATCAGGTGAACAATGTCTTGGGTTTTCCTTATATTTTTCGAGGAGCTTTGGATGTCAGAGCGACCGAAATCAATGAAGCAATGAAAATGGGTGCGGTCTATGCACTGGCAGAATTGGCTAAAAAACCCGTTCCTGACATTGTGAATATGGCCTACAACAATGTAAATCTAAAGTTTGGGAAAGATTATTTTATTCCCAAACCTGTCGACCCTCGCTTGATAACAGCCCTTGCTCCAGCAGTTGCCAAAGCTGCAATGGATTCGGGTATTGCTCAACGTCCTATTGAAGACTGGGAAGCCTACAAAGCCGAACTGGCTCTTCGCTTGGGCAAAGGTCACATGTTGTCTAAAGTCATTGAAAGCAAAGCGAAGCAGGACATTAAAAAGATTGTTTTTGCAGATGCTCAAAATGTATCTTTACTCAAAGCAGTACAGGTGATTGTGGAGGAAAAAATCGCAGCACCTATCTTATTGGGTAAACGCTCTGTGATTGAAAGCATCATGCAAGAGTACAATATTCAGCTCCCGAATGTGCAAATTATTGACCCTAAAAATACCATCAACGAAGCAGAGGAACAAAAAATCCTTAAATACGGTGAATTGCTCTATGAATTACGCAAACGAAAGGGCTATACCTATGAAGAAGCTCTTTATCATGTTCGTTCCCGAGCGCATTACGGGGCTTTGATGGTCGAAAATGGAGATGCCGATGCCATGATTGGTGGCTTAACCAAACGGTTTCCAACCACGATAAGACCTGCCCTACAAATTGTAGGGCCCAGAAAAGGGGTAAAAAAAGTAGCGGGTATGCACATTCTGGTGACTCGTTTTGGCCCCATGTTTATTGCAGACACAACCATTAACCACCATTTGTCTGCTGAAGACGTTGCCGATATTACAGAATTGGTAGCAGAAGAAGTCCGCCGTTTTGATATAGAGCCTAAAATAGCCTTGGTGACCTACTCCAATTTTGGTTCGGTAGCTTCTGGCGAATCGGCCTTATTGATGAGAAAAGCTACAGCTATTTTGCATCAAAGGCATCCCGACTGGATTTTGGACGGAGAAATACAGGCGCACATGGCACTCAAACCTGAGATACTCAAACAGTTTTTCCCTTTTTCCAAACTGAATGGACATCGAGCCAATACGCTTATTTTCCCTAACCTTTCTGCTGCAAATATTGCTTACAACCTGATAGAAAGTATATCAGATGTTGAAGTGATTGGGCCTATTTTATTGGGTTTGAATAAGCCAATTCACCTACTGCAATTGGGGGCGAGTGTGCGACAAATTGTGGATATGGTCGGTATTGCAGCGATTCATGCTCAGGGTTGATGCTAATTTGAGTGAGTTTAAAAACAAAAAAACCCCGTCTAAAAATATAGACGGGGTTAATATCAAGCAATCCTGCTTGGGGTGGATGATGGGAATTGAACCCACGACCTCTGGAACCACAATCCAGCGCTCTAACCAACTGAGCTACAACCACCATTTTGAAGCTTAAAAACAATTGATTAACTCAATTCCTTTTAAGCAGCGCAAATTTACACCTTTTAAACTATTTTCAAAACATAAAAGTTCCTTTCTGCGAAAAAAAATGAGGAGGTATCCTTTTTTTTGAAGATATTGCAGTCAATACCCAAAAATCTTTATATTACATTACTTGACCTGACGACTCAATAGCCAACCCATAATGCCCATATACACATTGTTTAACCGTCTATAGTTTTGACTCGATAAATGAAAACCCCTACAAGTGGACAAACCATTTTTGCGCTTACTATTGCAGTAGGATTGTGTTTGTGTCCTTTTTTACCTATTCCTTTATTGCAGGAACGAAGCCTACATCTATTGTTGTGTCTTCCCCTCATTATTTTGGGATGCTACTACCTCACAGATATTTGGCACATTGACTCCAACCGAAAAACACTGAGTAATAAAATCCTTTGGCTTACTTCAATGGTCTTACTTTTGGCTTTGAGTGGGGGAAATTATATTTTGGAATGGCATGAGACACACTATTTCTGGCAAGCTCTTGCAGTATTGATTGCTACGAGTTTGGGAAGCTTGTATCTATTGGGAGATTTAAACAAACGTGCTTCAATACAAGAGTCCCGACTCGAAAATCTTTGCAGTCAATTGGGGGTGGATAGGACAGAGAAAAATGATTTAGGGTTAGAGAAAAAAGAAGTGGATGGGGATGTACTATTAAATATTGCTGCAAGGGTCAATAAAGAGGATACAATTGAGGCGAATCAAAAAGAATCTTTGACCACAGAAAACACAGTTGAAGAGGAAACAATTGAAGTGAGTCAAAATGAATCATTGCCCATTGCTGCAAAAATAGAAGAAGAAAACCTTAAAACAAGTGAAAACGAACCTTTAACTGTTGCGGCAAAGATAATTGAGGAGGCAAGGATGGAGGCGAGCAGAAATGAGTCATTGGCTCTCGCTGCAAAAGAGGAAGAAGAAATCAGGGCTGCCGAAAATGAGCCGTTGGAGGAAGCTGCAAAAACAAACTGGACAATTTATGCAGGTGATTTGATTCCTGTAGATGGAAGGGTGGTTTCTGGTCAAGGTTTGGTGGATGAATCTGCTATTACAGGCAACAAAATGTTGCAAGACAAAGAGAAAGGACTGAAAGTTTGGGCAGGAACGAAGTTGGAGCTTGGGCAATTGATAATGGAAGTGAATGAAAGCGATGGCAATACTTCAACTTTTTTAGGACAATCCCTGACGGAATTACAAGGGCTGAAACAAAAGCTGCCGATTGAAGATTCGGTGATGCGTCATTTCAACAATGCTTTTGTTCTTGCAGTCTTGTTTTGGGCAGGTTTTATGGGCTATTGGCG
>JBGCDY010000698.1:0-1851 GCA_045105835.1 Chitinophagales bacterium | reverse complement strand
GAAGCCTTCATGACTAAAGAGTCTGATGACATGGCCCAATCTATTAAGGATTGGGACAAAAAAATCAAAATCATCTTTGATAAAGCATACAATACGCACCATTTCAGCTTGATAGACAAATTGATGGGCTACTATTGGAATGCCCAAAATCCAGTGAAGGCCCACTCTTCTTATTGCTCTTTTTATGATGAATACTTGGGTGAGGGGGAGAATGTTTTGCAGCCTTCAACGGTGGAAGCACAAATCTATGCGCTGCGTTGTGTGGGGATTTACCACAAGGCTTTCAGGGAGTTTGATGTGTCTTATGAAAAATTGAAGGGTGTGGTACAATTATTTGAAGATCATCCTGCCATCTTGCAAAAACGATTTTTGTTTTACTATTATGCTTTGGAGGCTTTGATTTCGGTGGATTGTGACCGATTTGACCAAAAAGAAGCCGCTTTGCACCTTGAAAAGGTCAAGCAGTATTTCTTTAGTAAAAAATCATTTATTCTCAAAGATGATTTCTTGAAGGTCAAAATTTTGCCCAACCACTATTTCAGCAAAATCGTTTATTGCTTCAAATTTGCCCTACATGATGAGGCTTTGGAAACTGTAAAAGAAAGCATTGCAACAACCAAAAATTGTCAGCATTTGGTTTCGGAAGTCACCCTTTTACTTCTGGCGAATATGTATTTTTTGGTGTACATCATTCACGAACAGTGGGAAAATGCCCTCCATTGGATTCAATATATTCTCTCCAAAAATACCAAACACCACAAGCTGGTACTTATCAATGCCCAAATTTGGGAACTGCTTGTGCATTTGGCACTTGAAAACTATCAACTCCTGGATTGTATGCTCCGCAATAAAATTCGGGCATGGAAGCAGGATAAAGTTTATGTGAAATACCTTCAAAAAGTAGTGAAGGCTACTCAACAGCAAATGAATCAAACTTACCTTGAATTTTGGTCGGATATTGGAGAGGCAGCTTTGGAGAATGCTGGAAGGAGCAGTTATCGAGGTGTTGATACCGTCTATGCTTTTGCAGAAAGCAGGAGACAAAAACGGTGTTTTGAAGTAGTGCGTAGAGAATTGGTTTTGAAGGCTATGGAAACGGAGAAAATCAAGCGCAAGGTACAAGTTTAAACCTAAGTAGAAACTCAGTAGTTTAAATATTTTGGTTCATCTATGTTTCTAGTGGGACGACTAAGACTTTTGAGGTTTTCTTTCATAAAATGAACTGATTTTCAAGCACTCCAAATGTTTGAGGATAAACTTTAAAAGTCTCTTATCACTAAAATGTTCGATGAGCCAATATTTTTTTCAACATGAATCAAAACTAACTTAACATTCCCCAGCTCCCTTCAAAGGGGAAATTAACTGATAATGAGAAAATTCCCCCTTTTGGGGGTCTGTCTCGATGAACTGAATCAGGAAGAACTTATAGCCTCATTGCAGTCCATCACAAAACAAAAAAACCTCCTATCTCAATTTGAAGATAGGAGGCTTTTATTGAAGGAAAACACTTTGAGGACTTGGCTTTTGCAGCTTAGACTCCCAAAGAATTTATCACAAAATCGTTATTTCTTATTCTTATTCTTGTTCTTGCTTTTGATGTCTTTGCTGTAAGTATATCGAGTAGAACAAAGTACGTTTACCCAGTCAGGAGGAACAGTCGCATAGATACAAGTAGGATCTTCTTTTGATTGTTCCACTTTCACCTTTACTTCTTCGCCTTTTACAGTTTTTGCTACTAAATTGTATTTGCGAGTATAAGGATTGTAATTTGCAAACAATTTGATGCCACTTGCTTTATCTGTGTGCAAGAGGTTTTTGCCTGCTTTCAAACCCATATAATCCAATTGATAA
>JBGCDY010000697.1:0-1945 GCA_045105835.1 Chitinophagales bacterium | reverse complement strand
GTGAGGTTGGCACACCTATAGAAGATACGATGGTGGATGGCATTGACTATTATTGGATTGTCGGTTCTACCATTGAAGACTGTACCGATAGTGTGAGGGTATCCACTGCATTGTACCCAAAAATAACCGCCAATTTTAACTTTAGCAAATTCATCGTTTGTGCTGATGAAGAAGATTTCGTAACAGTCACCTTTACGGGCAATACAGAAAACTCCAATACTGCCATTTTCAATTGGGATTTTGATGGAGGCATTGCTACACCAGGTACAGGAAGAGGACCACATCAAGTTCGGTGGAACAGTATCGAAAGTTCTAAAACCATCACATTAGAAGTAATCGAAAACGGCTGCTCTGCTGAAGCACAACAAAATATCATTCTCGCTCCTCCTCTGCTCCCTCCTATTGTGAATTGTACAGAAAGCAGCACCAACTCGGTGAGTTTTGACTGGGAAGACATCGAGGACAGTGACAATTTTGAAATCATTTACAGCATCAATGGTGGCACCAATACCACCCTCATCGACCCTGATTCAGACCTTACAATTGACAACCTCAATCCAGATGACGAAGTACACATTGAAGTCAGGGCTTTGGGCGAAGCACCTTGTGGAGATAGTGAATGGGCGATTGCAGATTGCAAAGCCCAAAATTGCCCGTTGGTAAATGTAAGTATCAATGGATTGGAAGCCGAATATTGCATAGATGCTGCTCCCATCAACTTGGTGGGCGAACCAAGTGGTGGAACTTTCAGTGGCTTGGGAGTCGTGGGCAATCAATTCTTCCCCAATCAAGCGGGCACAATTGTGAACACATCCATTGTGTACACCTACATTGATGCCGCAACCGACTGCGAATATGGCACGAGCCAAACGGTGACAGTTTATGAATTACCTACTGCACTTTTTGAACTGAGCGAAAATGAAGTCTGCTTAGGCACTCCTATCATTGTCACTTATACGGGCAATGCAACTACGGCTGCAAATTTTGAATGGAATTTTGACGGCGGCAATGCAGTACCAGGAAATGGAATGGGACCTCACACTGTAGATTGGGGAGAAAGCAGTGGAAGCTTCAATATCTCTTTAAATGTCAGTCAGAATAACTGCAATGCTTTGCCCTACTCACAAGCTCTTACGATTGTTGAACCCCTCGCTACTCCCGAAGTAAACTGCATAGAAACCTCCACCAATTCCGTCACTTTTGAGTGGAGTTCCACCAATGGAATCGGTGATTTTCAGATAACCTATTACATCAACGAAAACTTAGAAACTACCTTCAATAGCACCGATACGCAATTGATGGTTGATGGCTTAACCCCAAATGACGAAGTACGTATTGAAGTCATTGAAGTCAATACAGGCATTTGCGGCAACAGCGAAATGGTTACAACCACTTGCGTTGCCCAAGAATGCCCCGTTTTGGAATTGAATTTTACTGACCTTCAAACCGAATTTTGCGTCGGTGACGATTCTTTTCTATTGAATGCCACTCCACAAAACGGAAGGTTCTTTTTGGAAGGGAATTTGGTCACAGCCATTGAAGCCAATGATTTAGCCCCCAATGACTACCTTTTGGAATACATCTATGACGAAGGAGATTGTACTTATAGCATTGACCAAATGATTACCATTCATGCCATTCCAACAGCGAACTTTGCTTTGTCACCCGATTCCATTTGTTTGGATTCAGGCGAAACCACAACGGCTGTTTACGAAGGAACAGCAAGTAGCAGTGCCAGTTTTGAATGGGATTTTGGAAACGGTATCTCTCCTACTTTTGAAGGCAGTGGACCACACCCTATTGAGTGGAATCAAACAGGTACACAGACCGTTTCTTTGGTTGTTGAAGAAAGTGGCTGTCGTTCTGAAAGCGTGGTACGAAGCATTGTTGTATTGTCTCCACTTGGAATTCCTCAGATTATTTGTGCTGAGGTCAGTCTGCAATC
>JBGCDY010000696.1:0-10777 GCA_045105835.1 Chitinophagales bacterium | reverse complement strand
TAGTGCTGATTATAGGTCTCCGCATTAAACAGGCATATATTATAACCCACCCCAACCCCTCCCAAGAGGGGATTTCCTCACCATATGTGAGATTCCCCTCCTCGGATAGCTTGTGCCGAAACCTCGGCAGGTTGGGGTGGGTTTGAGTAATATAAGCAATCAATGTGCGAGCCTATATTCCTTCAAAACCAAAAATCGTTCGTCTATCATGTCAAACGCCCTACAACTCAATTGCGTAGAATGTAAAACGCCCATCATTGCAGAAAATATCAACTTGGATTACTACCTCGCCAAGTGTGAAAAATGCCACACCGTTTTTGACTTCAAAAAACAACTGGATGAGGCTCCCAAAAAACGTCCAGAGGTAGTAATGCCTTCCAACATTGAAGTACTCCAACTTCGAAATGAACTCGATATCAGTTTGGATTGGTGGAGTAAAGACAAGAAACCCAGCTTCCTTATTTTCTTCACTGTCTTTTGGAATTCCTTTGTCAGTATCTTTGTATTAGTAGCACTTGCCACAGGAGAATGGTTTATGTTTGCTGTCATCAGCATTCACCTTTCAGTTGGAATAGGATTGGCCTATTATTTACTCTGCAAATACTTCAACAAAACCACCTTTCGAGCCACTCGTGGTTTTCTCACCACCAAACACCACCCATTGCCCGTTCCTTTTTATGGCGAAAAAGACATTCCCATAGATGAAATAGAACAGCTTTACTGCAAAGAGTATGTAGCTGCTACACAAAACAAGCAACCTGTCTATGCTTATGCCGTTTATCTCCTCACCAAGGATGGCAAAGAAGTGAAAATTCTCAAAGGTTTGGACACGCCTCAACAAGCGCTGTATGTCGAACAGGAGGTAGAAAACTTTTTGGGTTTGGTGAATAAAAGTGTTAGGGGAGAATTGTAGCCTTGGTTTGCAGAATGGTTTATTGTTTTAAGTAGTAGGGCAAAATTAAATCAATCAATAAGATTGTTAATGATTTGATAATAAAGTATTTGGAGTCTCACTTCCCACATCCCATTTCTGTCTTCTCATCTACCAGCCCATCCTTTCCTTCAATCTTTCGATGTGCGCCAAATGGTGTTTGCCATGCCAAGCATACAAAACAATGTTGACATTCAAAGGAATTTTGGATTTGCTTTCGGGGTGAATGAACTTCAATTTGAGCTGTTCGGGACTCAAGGACTTCAATAAAATGACCCAACGTTGGTGCATTGCAGTCAACAAAGCCAGAGAAACTTCTACAGGAGCTTCGTAATCCGCCAAATTCGCCCAAGTATTTTCATCGTAAGCTTTGATGATGGGCATATCTTCGGTCAATGCCCATTTGAAGCGCACATAACTGTTGATGTGGCTATCTGCGAGGTGATGCACTACTTGTCGGAGGTTCCAACCACCTTCCCTATAAGGTGTATTCAATTGGCTTTCAGAAAGTCCTGCCACTGCTGCTTGAATTTGTTGGGGCAGCATTTCTATTTCGTTTATTGCAGTTTCAATAAATGCGGAAGTGATTTTACGAGGTACTTTGAACCTGCCAATGGGGTATTTAAGTATTTCTAAAGAGTCGTTCATATTGGATAAAATTGATTTGAAGCCAAAAGTAAAATAAATCAACTAAAACAGCCTCCAATAAAACTATATTGTTCTGTGATACTTTTGTGATGTTTGAATGCGAAATTTGAAGTATCAATCAAGCAATCACAAAAAACAAAATATACACGTATTATGATCGCAGCATCCAACGTCCAAACAAGACCTTCAAAAACAAATAACCAAGCTTTTCCTTCTTTCTTTAATGAGCTATTGCAGGATGCCGAAAGAAATGGCATTACCGTACGTCTCGTCAAAAAAGGAACATTTGTTTATTTCCCCAATGATTGTTGCAAAAAAGTGTATGTGGTCAAATCTGGAAGAATCAAAGTAGGTGCTTATTCGAGCTACGGCAAAGAGCTGATTAAATGGGTTCTACGCAAAGGAGAGTTGTTTGGAGAGTTGGCAATACTGGGCAAACAAAGACACAATGAGTTTGCTCAAGCATTGGACGATACAGAAATCTATGCTTTGCCTATCGAATTGATGAGAGACTTGATGCAGCGCAACAATCGCTTGAATATTGAATTGACCCAATTGGTGGGAGAACGTTTGGTGAAAGCTCAAAATCGCCTTGAATCACAGTTGTTTAGAGATACTCGTTCTCGAATTATCGAGTTTATCAGAGACTTGGCTGTGGAACATGGACAAAAAGTAGGCTTTGATACTTTGGTCAAAAGATTTTTTACCCACCAAGACATTGCCAACATTACGGGTACTTCTCGCCAAACGGTGACAACTATCTTGAATGAGCTTCGAGCAGATAATTTGATTTATTTCAACCGCCGCAAATTATTGGTGAGAGATGTTGAGAAATTGAGCGAGATGATTCAGTAATCTTATTGAAAATCAACTAAAAATGGCGAAAAGACACCCTGTGTTTTTTCGCCATTTTTGTTTTGTAGTGCTTCTTAGTAATTTGTCAAATCATCTTGTTGGATGGATACCTAACTTAAATCCTCCTATCCATTCAGAAGATTTTTACAAAATGACAAATACTATCGACAATATCACCTTGAAAGGCTCCTCAATAAAGCACCATGTCAAATTTTTTCCTGTATTTTAGGGTCAATTCATGGTCTTTGCCCAAGAGGCGAAAGAAGGCAATGATAGATCGACGAGGTAAATCGTTTTGATAGTTTTTGTCGGTGATCACTGCTTCAATCAAGGATTGAAGTGTTTGGTTGATCTCGTTTTCGGCGGCAGCATTGCGGGCCTCCAGCAGTTGTTTTTCGACCTTCAAATCTTCCCCCAAAGGAGTTGTCATCAATTTGCTCAAGCTTCGGATATCTTCGGCTTGGTCGTATAAGTCTGCTCCCAACTGGATATTTCCCACCAATTCTTTGGCGTATTCGGGGCGTTGAAAAATAATTTCTTTTGCCAAGAAAAAATGGGCATCCAACATATCTGAATTTCTGCTCACAAAATCTTCCAATTCCAATAAACCTGCTGAATAATTCACCTCCAATTTGTGTCGAATTTCCAAAAATTGATTGGTACGCTCATCAGGCATAAAATCTTTTATCCACTCTTGAATTTTGTTTTTGGGCAAAGACCCCATGAACTCTGCAATCTTTTTGCCTCGGTGATACATTTTTACCGCAGGAATTCCCCTTACCTTTTCTTGGGCTGCCAAATCAGGGTGGTCGTCGATATTGACTTTTATCAATTCCCAGTTGCCATTGGCTTCTTTTGCAGTTTCTTCAATGATAGGCCCTAATGTTCGACAAGGCCCACACCACGGTGCCCAATAGTCCACCACCACAGGAACTTCATAACTGCGCTCCAATACTGCTACATTGAAGTGAAAATCGCTCATTGTTTATAGAATTGAGTTAAAACAAAAAATGATATTTACACCCAATAAAACAGGTGCAAATATCATTTTTCATTTGATTGATTATTAATCATTTACTTGTCATCAACACCAGTAGAAAGGATGTCATCTATATCCAAACTCTCCGCTTCTGTTTCTTCAATAGAAGGCGTTTCTTCTGGAATGAGTGAGGTGATAATAGATGCTGCTTCTTCAACAACTGCTTCTGTTTTAGCTTCTACTACTTCCGCAACCTCTGTCACCGCTTCAGTAGTTTCTTCAACAACTGCTTCTGTTTTAGCTTCTACTGCCTCCGCAACTTCTGTTGCAGTTTCCGTAGCTTCCTCTACAACCGCTTCTGTTTTAGCTTCTACTGCCTCCGCAACTTCTGTTGCAGTTTCCGTAGCTTCCTCTACAACCGCTTCTGTTTTAGCTTCTACTGCCTCCACAACCTCTGTTGCAGTTTCAGTAGCTTCTTCTACAACCGCTTCTGTTTTAGCTTCTACTGCCTCCACAACTTCTGTTGCAGTTTCGGTAACTTCCTCTACAACCGCTTCTGTTTTAGCTTCTACTGCCTCCACAACTTCTGTTGCAGTTTCGGTAGTTTCTTCGATTGCAGCACTCGCTAACAAGGCCGCTTCCTTAGCTTTTTCTGCGTCCTCTTTAGCTTTTTGTACTTTAGCTTCTGCGGCAGCTTTTGCTCTTGCAGCCTGCTTGGCTTTACGAGAAGCTTCTCTTTTGGCTCTTTGTTCAGCTTTTTGTTTCTCAGACTTTATTCTTGCCTCTTCTCTTTCGGCATCCTCTTTCACCCTATCTTGCAACTCTTTCAAGGTCTTATACATATCCTCCAGTTTGGTGCCTTTGGAAGTGAGTCGTTCTTGAATCATCACAATTTTTGCTTCACGCAATTGTTTTTCGAGCTTTCCTTCAGATGCTTGTACACGTCGGTTTTGGAATGCGAGGTCATCCTTATCCCTTCGAGCAGATTTTTCCATTCTACCGATGGCACTTTCTAAGCCTTTGATTCTGTTGCTTAAACGGTTGTTTCGGTGATTTCGGCGAGCTTCTTTCACTTGTTGGAAAGCCTCGTTCATCTTGTCTCGAACGGTTTTGTTCAAGTCCTGTGTTAGCCTTTGATTTCTAAGGTCCAACTGCATTTGCTTCAAGGTGTCAAAAAGTCCATTGAGATTTCGAGAATCAGAAACTTGTCCAATGATGATGTTGAGCTTCTTTATGATGATCTCCGCATTTTCTTTGGATTTTTGTTCAAGTTCCACATTAGAGTCCTTGCGGAGCTTTTTGAGTTTGTTGAACGCCTTGTTGATCATGTCTCTAAGAGAAGCGGTTTGCTCACGGGTGAGATCTCTACTCTGAAAGTGTTGATTGATTTTGTCCCAATACTTTTTAGCAAGTTCCCAGGCATCTTTGTCGTATTTTACCATGCCCCCCACTTGTTCGACCAATTGAACGACTTCTTCTTGCAGTTTCATCGAAAGTTTGGTTGCCAATATTTTGACGTACCATTCTTTCTCTGCACGATTAATCATTTCGGTGTTGTTCGCTAAAATGGTATCGGGAAGAATACTGGGTGAAGACATATCATGTTCCAAATATTCATAAGGCTCAGGAAGAGTCTCTACTTCAATATTTGCCCAATCTTCAAACATTTTATCTATAAACTCTGGGATAATTGTAGATTTTTCAAACATCCAAATGTCAACCTTGTTATCGGAAGCTCTTAGGCGAAGTGCGACTAAAACGTTTTGATTCTTTTCGTTCGTTGCCCAAAAAACAATTTTGTCTTTCATTGTAATGTAATCTCGTTAAAACTTTTGTGTACTTGCTGGTAATTAATAATCAATCAAATAGAAATACAAACTGTAACAGAAAATCAAGTATTCAATACTCAAACGTCAATACAGTAAGTAAGTTCTTATCCTCTATAGGCTGTGATGGATATTTCGACATTCACGCCTTTTGGTAATTTTGCCACTTCAACACATTCTCTTGCAGGAGCGGTATCTGCGTTGAAATAACTTGCATATACAGTATTGACGCTGTTGAAGTCATTCATGTCACTCAAAAAGATACTTGTTTTTACGACATGTTCAAAGGTCACTTCTGCGGCAGTTAACATTGCACCAATATTTTTCATTACTTGGTGTGTTTCTGCTTCAATATTATCAAGGACAAGGCTTCCCGTAGTTGGGTCAATAGCGATTTGTCCTGATAGGAATAATAGATTTCCTGCCCATACTGCTTGACTATATGGACCAACAGGAGCAGGAGCTTTATCAGTAGAAACTATTTTTTTGTGCATTTTATTGGAAGGTTTGAAGAATAAACTTTATAAATTTAGGCAAAATTAACCATAATGAAGATATTACTCATAGGCGACGACCGTAGAATTGAAGAAATGCAGAAAAAAATTGCGTCTCTTCCTGTTGAATCTCCTTCTATTGTTGTCAATAATACCAGTTCCTTCAATGATTTCGACCTAATTATTGATTTATTGATGGATGGAAAAAAATCTTTAGATTTATTAGAAATATATTCCGCTTTGTCTCAAAAGGTTGTGATTGTTGATGCGGTAAAGCAATCTTTGGGAGATTTGACCCATTCTTTTTCAAAGCCAATTCACTGCCATTTAATTGGAGTGAATGGACTTCCTACTTTTATACATCGAAATTTGTGGGAATTAAGTGCATTGAATGAGGCTTCAAAAACGGCTGCCAATAAACTTTTGCAAGGTTTGGGTATCCATTGTCAGTGGGTAAGTGACCGAGTGGGTATGGTGAGTCCAAGGGTAGTATTGATGATTATCAATGAAGCTTTTTACACACTGCAAGAAGGAACGGCTAATAAAACAGACATTGACCTCGCCATGAAACTGGGAACTCGCTACCCTCATGGTCCTTTTGAGTGGGCAGAACTTATTGGCATACAAAATGTTTATGAGACACTGCAAGCACTCTACCAAGATACAGGTGATGAACGTTATCGGGTTTGTCCATTGTTGAAACAAACCTATTTTCAATCGTTTGAGACCTGTATTTGATATTAAATTTTGTCAAAAAATCATTCGATGAAACATTTTTTACTTTTTATTTGCTTGTATTTATTTGTTGGCTTTCACGTATTTGCTCAACCGAAGACAGAGCAAACGACCAACATTTACGACTACGAAAAAGTAGTTGTATTGGAATTAAAAACCAACGGAGAGGATTGGGAGATTGAAGTCCAGAAGGTCTGTCAAGGAGTACCCACCAAATCGGTTGTTGCTGACCGTTCCATCAAAATGGATTTTTTCAATACCAAAAGGAAAGTGGTCTATTCGGTGAGTGTGGGAAATCCCAAACAAATGCACATTCATACCGAACACAATGGAATTCCTACCCAACGAGAATTTCCTGCTTCTACCATAGTGATGGTTCCTTATGACCACGATTGTGCAAAAGTGGTTTGCAGCCAAGAGAAAGAGGTGAAATCAGGTTTGGAGTGGAAAAAATCTTTTGCTATTCAAGAAGCTGTTGCAAAAGCAAATCAATCATTTGTTTCTCAATAAGAAATGATTGATTCTATAAGGACTTCTGGGGCTTGTTGTATCAAACCTCAGAAGTCTTTTTTGTTTGTGTTTTATTTTCTGAGCTTTTGCGGCTTGTTTTTACCTCGTATTTTTTGATGGCATACAAAAAACCAAATGCTTTACTGTCCTCTTTTTGAAGATGTTTGTGGTGTATTTTGTGGGCACGAATAAGGCGTTTGATGTAGGAATTTTGGAAGTGGTATTTCACCTTGATTCTGCGGTGGATAATGATATCGTGTAGAATGAAATAAAAAATGCCATAGGCACTGATTCCTGCTCCAATCCACCAAGTCCAATGATGAATTCCCTCCCCATAAACCATAGTTGCTATTGCAGGAATAGCGTAAACAAAAACTACTAAATCATTGATTTCAAACCATCCCTTGTGTGGACGGTGGTGACTTTTGTGGACAAACCAAAGTGGTCCATGTAAGATGTATTTGTGCATCCACCAAGCAAAACATTCCATCAGAATAAACGTACCAATAAAAACAAGTAGGTTGAAAATCCAAGTCATAAATCAGTCGAAAATTGAATAGTATTGAGACAATTAAAATTGGAAAAAAGATAACTGCTTAGAGGAATAAAAGTTTGAAGTGGAAGAATAAAAAATATTTTTGTTGCTATCTTGCAGAAACAAAACCCTAAATTTTACCTTAAACCCCCTAAATAAATGTTGATAGTCGTCGATATTGGCAATACAAATATTGTTATTGGAACATACGAAAGCGGTGCATGGACGAATGAATGGCGCATAGAAACTTGTGTGGAAAAGTCTTTTGAATCTTACCAAAAACAATTTCAAGAAAAAACTGATGTCAGCTCATTGAATCTGGGACTTATAGAGCAGGTCATTATCAGCAGTGTTGTCCCTGCCCTTACGGATGTTATTTTTCGAGTGGCTCAGGATGTTTTTGCTACCGAACCTAATTTAGTATCTGCAAAAAACTGCAAGGACTTATCCCTTTCCATTGACTCCCCCGAAGAAGTAGGAACAGATTTGGTAGCGAATGCGATTGCTGCAATGGCGTATTTTCCCAATCAAAATTGTGTCATTGTGGACTTTGGAACGGCACTGACTTTTACGACAGTCTCCAAAAATCGAGAATTTTTGGGTGTCGCAATAGCACCTGGTATCAAAACTACGATTAAAGCACTGTTTTTAAATGCAGCCCAATTGCCTGAAATCCCTTTGGTTGTCCCCGATTCTGTTATCGGAACAAATACTTTCCACGCCATACAGTCAGGTATTTTATTGGGATTTGAAGGACTTGTTTTGCACCTATTGAAGCGACACCGAGCAGAGCTAAACAATGATTGTGTGGTCATCGCAACAGGAGGCTTGAGTGGTGTATTGGAAAATTTGAAGCCAGAATACGACTTGATAGACAGAAAATTAACGCTTGATGGTATTCGGATGATGGGAACTTCCATTGCAGCCACTGTCTCCTAAAAGCAATCACTTAGAACCAAATTCCCATCCTTACCATGCTTTTTACCCTCGAAACAGAAAGGTTAGTCTTAGGTATTTTAGACGAAAGTCATGCTTCAATCGCATTGGATTTCTACCATAGAAACAAAGATTTTCTTGAGCCTTGGTCTCCCAAACGAGCAGTGAGTCAACTCACCCTCGAAAAACAAGCTGTGCGTTTGCACCTGCAATCTATGGCTTTCAAAAATCAAACAGGTGTTCGATTTTACTTATTCAAAAAGACCAATTTGGATAGATGTATCGGTAATATTGGTCTGTCAAATATCATTCGAGGAGCGTTTCAATCTTGTCATTTGGGTTATCAAATAGACGAACAGGAACAGAATCAAGGTTTGACGACAGAAGCATTAAAAGAAATAGTTGGCTATGCTTTTGAAGTGCTGCAATTGCATAGAATCGAAGCCAACATTATTCCCCGAAACATTGCATCAATTCGAGTCGTCGAGAAGTTGGGCTTTGAAAAAGAAGGGTTTGCAAAAAAATATTTGAAGATAAACGGTGTATGGGAAGACCATTTCAATTTTACGTTGTTGAACAAAGCACTTGAATGAGTTTGGATTAAGTCCAAATTTCTGCTTACTTTTGAAAACCTTGATACACGCTTTTCTTCATCCTTTTTCGAAAATTCATTCGCCATGTATAGACTCCCCTTGATTTTCCTCCTTGCTATTTTGCCTCACCTCATATTTGCCCAAAGTTTGGAGAATTACTTTTTCCCTACCAAAAAACTGCAAAAAACGAAAGTCTATCAATTTGAAGTCGCAAAAAAACCAGAACTGACCCAATATTGGAAAATGAAAGCAGTGGAAAAGAAAGGGAAATGGGAAATGACCACACATACCTTCAATGCTGATTTTCAACTAACAGAAGTGGCAGTAGAATGGATAGACAGCACAGGGAGTGAACTGCAATACTATGTTCAGGTGGGAAAAGAGGGGGAAATGGATACAGTGGATTTGGTTGAAAACAAGGTGTTTGACTGGAATCACAAAGAGGGCGAAATGATTCGGTGGTCAATGCTCATCAACAATGAGAAAAATGAAACCTTGTTTTTTGCGAAACAAAGAACCCTCACTAAAGGCTGCAATAAGCCTACTCTAAGAGGAAGGTCTTATGACATGGTGTGCTTCAACGATGCTTTGCACAGCGTGAACAGCGATACTTATGAGGAATTGTTTTCTTTTACACAAACGAGCTATTACGCCAATCGAATGGGATTGATAGGTTTTGATCGTTTTTTTGAAGGGGAGGAAGAGCAAAATGCCAGCTATCGGCTGGTGAAAATATGGAAAGAAAAGAAGTGGAACAAATTGGCTTCAAAATAGGAGTGTTTTTCATGGAATTAAATTTACATATTTTATTTATTTTTTATTCTGATAAAAAACCTCTATCTTAGAGGCAGTTAAGCTTTAGAAGATAAAAAATAAATAAGATGGAACAAACCCGCCTCAATACAACAAGCAATTCAGTAGATAAAATTATTGGAGGAATTGGATTTACTGCAATACTCCTTTTAATTGGGTTGCCCATTTTTTACTACAGCAGTTTACCAGACATAATTCCTACGCATTATGGATTCAACGGAGAAGCAGATGGTTTTGGTAGTAAGAATAACATTTGGATGCCATCAATTTTAGGCTTAACCACCTATTTATCAATACTTTTGATAATTAAGTACATTCCAGTTATAGGTAAAACTTCACTTACAACGAATTCTTCAGAGGAAAAAATTCCAATGACTAAAAAGCAAATTGAAATTACCCAAAAAACGCTTGGAATATTGAACACTTTGATGGCATGTACCTCCGTCTACATCCAGTATATTACCATGCAAACAGCATTCGGATATACAGGTGGTTTGGGGAGTTATTTTATTATAGTATTGCTTCTTTTAACATTTGGGACATTGGGGTATTCTGTGGTCAAATTATCGAAGGAGTAGTTAGATACAGGAAGGGGAAACTCAAACGCAAACTCAAACGCAAACGCAAACTCAAACGCAAACGCAAACGCAAACGCAAACGCAAACTCAAACTCAAACTCAAACTCAAACTCAAACTCAAACTCAAACTCAAACTCAAACTCAAACTCAAAATACAAGTTAAAAGAGAAATGTTTTAGAGTTGGTTAAAACCTGAGTTATTTTGATTTTTTACTAAATCACAATAGCCAATACCGCACAAAAAAATAACTACCAATACCTTAGACAACCAGTCACCAGTCACCAGTCACTAAATTTACGAATCACTACGAGCTACTTCCATTCAAAACTATCTACAAATCGGT
>JBGCDY010000695.1:0-7675 GCA_045105835.1 Chitinophagales bacterium | reverse complement strand
GCCCAACCCGTTTTGCCACTCAATTTATACTGTTCATTTTCGTCTATGACCATCAATCGCTTCATGATTGTTTGGGTTCTTTCTGTGATGGGAAGCTGAGAATGGTAAAATCTGTTGAGGAAACTGATTTGTTGGAATTGGTTGATTTTGAAGTCACTGTCCAACCAAAATAGGTCAATGATAGAAGAATCAATTGGAGTATTGCCAGAGGCGTAATTGAATTTTTCGAGGTGTTGGTTCATCCTTTCTACCCCAATTTTTCGAGCGATTTCTTGGTAGCAAGGCACACAAGAGAAGTGGAATGCATCCCTAAAAATCAAGTCTTGTTCCCATATTTTCAAACGCCTTTTTTCACCATCCCACTTGAAGAGTGTGCTGTCGTTTTCGACGACACCTGTTTCGAGGGCAATGATGGAATTGGGGACTTTGAAGGTGGAAGCAGGGAGGAAACCCTTGTTGCAGCGATTGAAGTCATTGGAATGGAAGGTTTTGGCTGCAATATCGTAAACCAAAATGGAACCTTGCATACCTGCGCTGTCCAGAATTTGCTGAAAGGCAGGAACCGTTTTTCTAATAGGTGTATTTTCTGAGAGATTTGTTTGGTCTTGTGGAGCAGTGATAGGAGGTTCTGCGCTTTTTGGAGTATTGGTACAAGCTGTTAATACACAGAAAAAGGAGAGTAGAATGTTGAGTTTGATTTTCATGGAGGAATTATTTTTGCTTGCTTTAATTAACTGCTACAACCTCTTTGATACTTGGGACAGCTGTCCTAATGGCTTGTTCTACACCTGCTTTCATAGTCATAAAACTCATTCTACAACCTACACAGTTTCCCAACCATTTGATTTGAACCGTTTGGTCTTCGGTGATACCTACGACCTCTACATTGCCGCCATCTGCTTCTAAATGAGGGCGAATGGAATCCAATGAATCTTCAACTCGCTGAAATAAATCTGATTTCGACATGATAGTATTTTTTGCAAAGTTAAGCATAATTGGACATAGGAATGAATGAAAATTAAAATGAGAATAAAAATTAAAAATGCACTTCAATATCAGCTCTTTACGAAACAATATTTGTGAGTTCATTTTTTAAGGGTTTCATAGAGGAATGGATACAGTTTTTTGTGAAAGAGCAAACTACTGACTCAAAAATTTGCCACAAAAGCACCTTTCTCTCGCACATCATGACAATTGAGCCCATGCAATTCACAAGCGCTTTTCCAACGATTGGTTTTTTTGTAACTGTTGGAAACATCAAAAATGACCTTTTCGGTTTCCAACCAACTCAAGGCTTTGGGTAGGTTGAGGCGAGCGTTTTGGGTTAGAATCAGGTAATCAACTTGTACCTTTTCCTCCAAATTACTGGGTATAGGAGTCTTGTCATCTAATAGCAGGATTTTTTTGTCGTGAAATTGGATAAACGGCGGCTCAAAACGAATGTTGCTTTCATTGATTTGCCTTGTATCTATTGAAGAAAGTGTTAGGTGTTGTATCGCTTCAATACTGGACATCAATTGATTGGGAGCAATATTGTACTGAAACTTGTCATTTTCTTTTTCCTTCAAAAGTGCTTCGTTTCCAATCAAGTGAGATTCATTACTGTTCACAAACTCTATTGCACTGTCTTTGGGGATGTGATAGACGACCATTTGTTTTTGTTTAACAAGAAGAAACTGTTGCCATGCGTAAGTGCTGCTCATCAATAGCAGGATTGTCAATGTCCATTGAAGGTATTTGAAGTGATTGAAAACGAGGAAGAAGACGAGGCCAACCATTCCTCCATATAGAAACCAAAATTGTAGGTCGGTGATGACCAATCCTTCAATGACGGAATAGGGTAAGATTTGTATCCATTGAAGTGAGGTGTAAACAGAATTGATTAAGCCTTTGAGGATTAGCCCTAAAAAATCGCCGAGAAAGCTACCAATGTAAGGCATGCTTCCCAACAAAAACAAAGCGACTCCGATCATCAAAATAAAGCCAGCAGCAGGAATGACTACCAAATTGGAGAGCCAGAAATAACTCGGAAATTGGTGGAAATAATAGACGCTTATGGGGACTGTTCCCAACTGTGCGGCAATGGATACAGAAGAGATTTTCCAGATATAATCCAGCAGTAGATTGTTGGTAGTAAATAAACGGTAAATGGGTCTTTGCAACCACATAATAGAAGCAACTGCTGCATAAGATAGCTGAAATCCAAGCATTTTAATCATGTAAGGATTGTAGCAAAGCAGTACGATTGCAGAAGCAGCCAATGCATTGAAGCTAAAAGCTTTTCGGTTGAAGAGTTCACCAATTGCAAAAATACTAAACATGGCGGTAGCCCTCGAAACAGAAGGCGGCAAACCTGTGATGAAGGCATAAATCCAAATTCCAGAAAGAACCAAGATGAATTTCAATATCCTACCTCGCTTATGTATTTTCTCCAAAAAGAATAGCAGCCGATTGATAAGAATGAAAATGATGCCTACATGCAGCCCTGATACTGCCAAAATGTGCATCGCTCCTGTGTTGGCGTAAGTGCTTCGCACCTCATCGTTTAAATTGGCTTTGTAGCCCAATAGAATAGCAGAAGCAACTCCGATTTCTGAAGATGTGCCGACTTTATCCGTTATCATTTGGAGAAAATAAGCCCTGGCTTGGTAAATCTTTTGGTAGAAAGGATGGGCATTGTTTCTACCCGTTTTTTGCCATTGCTCGCTGCGAACATAGCTTTGGTGGTAAACTTGCAAATTTTGCATGTAAGCAGCATAGTCAAAAGCATGTGGATTCTTTGCCCCTTCTAATCTCCTGAAAGAGCTGTTGGTCAATACCATATCTCCATACTTCAATGTCTTGACCATTTCAGATTTTTGGAAATAAACCAATGCCTTGCCCCTTACTTTATGGGTTTGGTTCTTGTGGTTCAACTCCAATACCTTTACCTCTGCCTTGAAGGTTTTGTCCTTTTCTTCAATGGGAGCTTCTATTTGCATCAAAACATAAGTTGAGTCCTGCAAAAAATGACTAAAATGGTCTTTTTTCAAGATTTCGGTGCTTTGTTCTGTGCGTACGAAGCCCATGATGATTAGCAAGAAAGCCGCAATCATTCCAAAAAACCAGCGATAACGGTATTTCAGTTTATAACTGCGTAAAAAGAGTAAGGCAATTAAGCAACAAGTGAGAGTAGCAGTAAGGTGAGTAGAGGATAGTTTGATTTGGGGGTCGAAATTGGTAAATAGCAGTATGCCCATTACAAACGGCAACAAATTCCGTAGTAAGGGGACTGCTTCCCAGTTAAAAATCATACAGTCCTATTTAAAATTTGTGATTAATATGATTAAAGATAGGACTTTAGAAGGTGTTTTAAAAATCATTTGTAACAAAAAACATGATTGAATAGAGCTTTGATTTTGAAGAAATGCTCATTGCTTTGTTATTTGACAGAGAAGCTTTTTATTACGAAAAATGATAAATATGAATATATTTTTAAAAAATATTTGCAGACGATATTATTCGCTGTGATTTGTCCTTCAATTGATTATCAAATCATTCCCTCATCTGCAAAACTGTAATAGCCCATATCGGTTACGATTACATGATCCAGTACATTTATTTCAAGAATTTTGCCTGCTTCGACCATTTTTTTGGTCAATATGATGTCTGCCTGACTTGGACGAATGCTACCTGAGGGATGATTGTGGGCGAGAATCATTCCTGAAGAGGTATGTTCTAATGCACGTTTGAAGATGAGCTTTACATCTGCTACTGTACCTGCAACACCGCCCATGCTAATTCTTTCGGTACTGGTGATTTTATTACCTCGATTGAGAAAAATGACCCAGAACTCTTCATGTGGTAAATCTGCAATTTTGGGATGAAGTAGCTCGAAGGCATCGTTGCTGCCCTTGATTTGTTTTTTTTCTTTGGCGATACTCGCCCGTCGTCTGCGCCCAAACTCCAATGCGGCTACAATACTGATGGCTTTTGCTTCGCCAATTCCTTTGTAGGTCATGAAGTCTGCAATGTTCCTTTTGCCCAATTCATTGAGGTTGTAGTCTACGTCTCTCAAAATGCGCTTGCACAAATCAACGGCGGTTTCTTCTCTCGACCCTGAGCCAATCAAAATCGCCAATAACTCAGCATCTGATAGTGCCTGTTTTCCTTTCAACATCAATTTTTCTCTCGGACGATCTTCGACTGCCCAAGAAGTAATAGCAAGTTTGTGGTTCAGTTTTTCCATGATCTTATTTGATGATGGTTTGAAGTTTCGGTTAGATAATGGGTGTAGATAGGTTATTGAAGTTTTTGTGAGACATTTCATACATTTGAAAGTCACAGATAACCTTCTATTATTGTCCTATTTGCTGGCAATTTACATAAAAAAAGGCATACCTAACAAGTAGATATGCCTTTTTGAATTGCCTAAATAGACATTTAATCAATTAAATTGGAGTATGTATTGAGATACCTTAATCTAAGACTAAGCTAAAGAACTAACGTGTTTAGCCAATTTAGATTTTAAGTTGTTAGCTTTGCTTTTATGCCAAGTGTTGTGTTTAGCTAATTTGTCTATCATACCAGCTACATCTGGGTATAATTGTTCTGCTTCTGCCTTATCAGTGGTATCCTTTAGTTGCTTGATTGCATTACGAGTCGTCTTTTTGTAGTAACGATTGTGCAATCTTTTCTTCTCTGATTGTCTAATTCTTTTCTTTGCTGATTTATGATGTGCCATAAGTCTATTTATCTATTTTTATTGTTATGTTTGTATCTACTTTGATGCTTAAAACAGCTCTTCTAATTTTAGAACCGCAAATATACAATTTTGTGTAGAATTAGCAAAGGTTTTACATTTGCTAATAAACATTACAGTCCATGAAAAAATATTGTTTCCTATCCTTTATAGCCTTTCTATGTCTGCAAAGCGCTTATGCTCAGCAAGATGCTCAGTATACCCAGTACATGTTTAATACTTTGGTGATTAATCCTGCTTATGCTGGAAGTAGAGAAGCTGTGAGTATTTTGGGGATTTATCGCAACCAATGGACGGGCTTTGACGGTTCTCCTACAAGTATTGCAGCAAGTGTCCATAGTCCAGTTGGTGAAAAGCTGGGTTTGGGTTTATTTTTAGAAGCAGATAAAATTGGGATACATCAACGCATAAGTGCCTATTCTTCCTATGCCTATAAAATTGCTATGGGAAGTGGTTATTTGTCTTTGGGTTTGCAGGCAGGTGTTTTACAATATACTTCTGATTGGTCAGAACTCCCTGATGTATTAGATCCTGACGACCCTAATTTTGTAGAAGACAACAGCAAAATATTACCCAATTTTGGTTTGGGAATCTACTACTATACAGAGCAGTTTTTTATTGGAGCATCTGTACCACATTTGTTGGATAGTAGCTTGGAGGAAGTGAGTGAGTTGGGTATTTACGAAAAGCATTATTGGCTAACAGGAGGTGTTATGATTCCTTTGAATGAGAACTTGCAGATACAACCTTCTTTGTTGGTACGTGCTGTCCCGTCTATTGCACCTGTAAATATAGATGCGAATGTGAGTTTGATTATCAATGATATCTTTAGGATAGGAGCAGGTTATCGAAGCAGTCAGGCAGCCTTGTTTATGCTTGAATTTCAACAAGAAAAACTAAGAATTGGTTATTCTTATGATTTAGATTTGTCAGGTCTTGCAGATCAACATTCTGGTACACATGAAATCATGGTGGGACTGGATTTGCCTACCAATAAATTGCAGAAAGTGCAAAGCCCTCGTTTCTTTTAGGAGTAGGTTACCATTCAGAGAGAATCTTTTCAAATCAATGAATTTTGATTGCCAATAATTATTCGAGAAAATAGCCTGTGCCGATTTCTCGGTGTATATAATCTCAAGGTGGTCGCATCAAGATTACACCTTTTCTAAAGATTGGACTGTCAACATGTTTGTTTCGAGATAGAAAAGATGCCACCTTGATGCTGAAAAACAATAGAAAATAAATGAAAAATGACTCCTCGCTCCTCAAAAGCTCTAATTTAGTAGCCGTTCTCTTGGTTTTGCTTGGAGCAGTTTGTTTTTCTTCAAAGGCTGTAATGGTCAAATTGGCATACCGTTATGAAGTAGATAGCGCCTCCTTGCTTGCGCTTAGAATGTTGTTCGCTTTGCCTTTTTATCTGGTGATTGCTTATTGGTCGAACCAGAAAATGACCCAAACTTATAAGATAAGCCCCAAAGACATGGGCTATATGGTGCTTTTCGGAATACTGGGTTTTTATGTGGCAAGCCTGTGTGATTTTATTGGTCTTCAATACATTACTGCAAGTTTGGAGCGACTTGTTTTGTTTGTGTATCCTACCTTGGTTATCCTCTTATCTGCTGTTTTTTTGAAGCAAAAAATTGAAGTTCGTCAATATGGTGCGCTTTTTCTCACTTATCTTGGGATAGGAATTGCCTTTATTGACAAAAACAATTTTGATTCCGAAAACCAAATTTTATTGGGTGCTTTTTGGGTCTTTTTGGCTGCATTGGCGTATGCGATTCACTTAATTGGGAGTGGTCATTTATTGCCCAAAATTGGTACGATGCGGTATACTTCCGTTGTGATGATTTCGGCCTGTGTGGCAGTTATTCTACACAATGTAGTGGTTAATCAACTGGCTTTGTTTGATTTTGAGAGAGAGGTGTATATTTTTGGAGTGATGCTGGCAGTGATTGCTACCGTATTTCCGTCTTTTTTGATTATGCATGGAATCAAAATTATTGGAGCTTCCAATGCTGCTATTATTGGAAGTATTGGACCGATTTCGACAGTGGCTTTGGCGTATATTTTTTTGGATGAAAGATTGGGATGGCTACAATGGATTGGAACGGGGTTGGTGATTGTAGGTGTGTTGATGATTAGTTTGCAGAAGAAAGGCCGCTAAGGTGTAAAGTTTATTGGTAAATTGAATAGGGGCTAAATGGAGAGGGAGGTAGGAGTTGAGACTATATAAGGAAGCTTCAAAAATAAGTTTGCAAAATTCTATTTAGAACAGATTGATTGTGAAATAGAATTTTGATTTTCATTAAGTTCTAAGAGGGGAGAGGGTGGATAAGTTTGTTTTGTTTCTTACTCTGTCATTACCTGCAATACTGCATATTGACCGTTTCTTTGTAATATTTGAACTGCTTTTTGGTAATCTTTGCTGTATTGATTGTTGATTTTGAAGTAGCTGGACATACCCCAAATATTACGGGCGATATTTGCTTTTATTTTTACCTTAAGCATATCTTTTATTTTTTTGAATTCTTCTTCATCGTGCGTTGCTCCTTCCGAAACAGCAGATGCGATAAATTCATGTAGGGTGCGGTTGTCGACTTTGAAGGAATTGTAAAAATCATCTGCACTGTCATATTTCGTAATCAACTTGCTTCGATGAGTGTTTACATACTTCAATGCGAATTGATTGATGGTATTGAAGTGCTGCAAATTTTTGAAATAAGGATTTTGTAGCAAGGTGTCTACAGGTACAAAGACATCGGGGGTGATGCCACCACCACCATACACAACTCTATTAGCCGTTTTGGTGTAGTATTTTTCTTCTTCATTAATCTTCATTTTGTTGGCATAAAGCATTTCCCCACTGTTGTAGCGACTTTTGAGGTCATTGAAGTAATCAATCTTTTCGTTTTTGTAAGGTTTTTGGATAGA